>JABJHA010000040.1 GCA_018662005.1 Rhodospirillaceae bacterium
ACATGGCCTTGCCGCACTAACCCAAACAAGCAGATACGCCAATTAGCGGATTCGAATCCCGTTGGGGACGCCAACTTCTTAAAATCCGAAATAATCCCATTTTCGATCTGCGGTGCTGGTCGAATGCTCTTACTGTGATAGGGTGTGCGCGGTCGAGGGGGATTCTTTCATTCCGTCTTGTGTGCGAGCGAAGGGAACTTTCGTTGATGCCGAAAAAAGGTGGAGACAAAACCAGCGTGCCCGTCGAGCTTAAATGCAAGGTCGAAGAAGATTCCGAATGGCGCACCTTAAACGGCGACCAGATTGACCTTTTCAATGCCGCGGTCATTTGCCGTTCCTACAAGGCTGGTGAAACCGTCTTTATGCAGGATGATCCCTGCAAGGGGCTTTATATCATTGAAAGCGGCATGATCGCCGTTCGCAAAATGGACAGCGACGGTCGCACCGCCGTTATTCGTCTGGGTTATCCCGGTGACAGTCTTGGCTACCGGCCCTTGCTGGCCAAGGAAAATCACAGGGCCAGCGCCGAAGTGACCAAGGACTCCCGGGTTTGCTTTGTTGATGCCAAAACAACCTGGGAATTGATCTCAAAAAACCCTGATTTGGGCCTGCGCTTTCTTGAACGCACGGCCAAAGCACTGGGAGAAGTGGAATCACGATTTTTTGAAGTCGCCGCCCTGAGCGTTCGTGTGCGGCTGGTCCATCTGTTGATTTTGCTGCGTGATAAATGTGGGCGTTTTTCCACTGACGGCACCTTGATTCTGGAACTGCCGTTAACCCGGCAGGATATGGCTTCGATGATCGGTGCCAGGCCCGAAAGCGTATCGCGCGCCTTCCATGAATTGAAAGAGGATGGTCTCGCCCAGTCTTCGGGTCGTCAGGTGCATGTCACCGAGTATGCGCGCCTGATAGAGGAACTGCACAGCAACATTTCTGTTTAAGTGGTTTTTATGGAACAACTTTCCGGTGATGACGCCCTGCCTGTCAGTGATTTGTTCGCCTTTCTTGAAGGGAGGTGGCAGTTATCGCGGACAATCAATGACCTGCGCCTGAATACACCCGGTGTCATGAGCGGGAAAATTGCCATCACCAGACAAACCGACGGGCAAGGCGAGCCCGCTTTGAAGTATTGGGAAGAAGGCGAGTTACAGTTTGGCGATTACCGGGAAACGGTGCACCGGGTCTATGAATTCAGGTTTTCCGAAGCCTACAGGGCGCAGGTGCATTTTGCCGATGGTCGGGTCTTTCATGAACTCGACTTGTCATCGGGTTATTGCGAAGTCGAACATCTGTGCGACCCTGATACGTACCGTGGCCGGTTTCAGGTTGTTTCTGGTGATCTGTGGCTATCAAACTGGAACATCAGCGGGCCATCCAAGGAATTGATCCTGGATAATCGCTATCAACGGCTTTCCTAGATCGATTTATTAAGCGTGATCGGCTCTACCGCAAATGGGCTTTGCGAAACCTCGCCCAATGGGGTATTTAGGGACGTCAATCACAGGAGAGCAAACGATGCTAACAAGCGAACAGACTTCAACAACCAAGACGGCGACACTGGCGGACAGGGTTTGGCCCGCATCTACGGAAATGACGGCGCTTGCACGGGCTTTTCGTGGAACCATATTGGCTGTTGCGGGCTCTTTGTTGATCTGGCTTTCTGCAAAAATTCAGGTGCCTTTCTTTCCTGTCCCCATGACCATGGGGACGTTAGCCGTTCTCGCCATTGGCATGGCTTACGGCTGGCGTCTGGGTGCGGCGACGGTTTTGCTGTATCTGGCTGAAGGCGCCATGGGGCTTCCGGTTTTTGCCGGAACCCCTGAAAAAGGCATCGGCTTTGCCTACATGATGGGCGGTACAGGTGGTTATCTGGTTGGCTACATTCTGGCTGCCGCAAGCGCCGGCTGGCTTGCCGAGCGTGGTTGGGACAAAAACGTTTTGCGGACGGCCTTGGCCATGCTTGTCGGTAATGTTCTGATTTATCTCCCGGGACTGTTGTGGCTGGGAACGTTGTTCGGTTGGGACAAACCGATTTTGGAGTGGGGACTGTTTCCGTTTGTTTTGGGGGACCTGACCAAACTGGCTCTCGCCGCAGCCTTGATGCCACTTGCCTGGAAGTTTCTTGGTCGCCCGAGAACTGACTAGATTTTTTCATAAACGATAACATATGGCAGAACACCCAGAAGACCGGTCAGCACGGCTGTCGCTTGGATTTTCCTGCATCGGGCATTCCTATTCGCACCTGTTCGCGCCAATTTTCTACGTCGTCGCCCTGTCTTTGGAGAAAGAGCTGACACTCAGCCATGGCGATGTCATTACCTTGATTGTCGCTGGAAACGTTCTTTACGGGCTGGCTGCACCCCTGGCCGGGTGGCTGGGCGACAAGTGGAGCTCAACCGGCATGATGAGCCTGTTTTTCCTGGGCACGGGAACCGGCATGATTTTGACCGGGACGGTCTCCACACCATTACATATTGGCCTGACGCTGGCCCTGACTGGATTGTTTGCATCGATTTATCACCCGGTCGGAATGGCCTGGCTGGTTCGCCATGCGGCCAACCGTGGCATGGCGTTGGGGATCAATGGCATTTTTGGAAGTATCGGTCCGGCCGTGGCTGCCCTTTCAGCCGGTGTGCTGATTGAATGGTTCAGCTGGCGAGCCGCCTTTTTCGTGCCGGGTCTGTTGCTTGTCGTGACAGGTGTCCTTTTTTATTGGCTGGTTGCCCGTGGGGCGATTAACGAATCCCGGGTTGATCGAAAGGTCGATGCCCCGGCATCTCGCCAGGACATGGTTCGCGCCTTCGTAGTTCTGAGTGTAACCATGATGTGCACCGGCCTTATCTATCAGGCGACGCAACCAGCCCTGCCGAAAGTTTTTTCTGAAAGGCTGACTGACCTGACCAGCGGTGGCGTCTTCGGGATTTCAGTACTTGTCGCCATGGTTTATTTTGCTGCGGGCGCCATGCAGATTACGGCCGGAAAGATGGCCGACAAATATCCCTTAAAGTATGTCTACATAACGGCCTTTATGTTGCAGGTGCCTTTCCTGGCCCTGGCGGGCAGTTTGGGCGGAACCTCGCTGCTGGTTGTTGCGATGATCATGGTGTCGGTCAATTCCGGCGCTTTACCAGCGGAAAACTCGCTGGTTGCCCGTTATGCGCCAAGCAAGTGGCGGGGGCTGGCTTTTGGCCTGAAATTTATCCTGACTTTCGGGGTTAGCGGCCTGGGGGTTTTGCTGGAAGGCAAGCTTTATGATTATACAGGGGGCTTTTACTGGTTGTTTGTCGTCCTTGCCTGTGTTGCTGTCGTTGCCGCCATGGCCGCCTTACTGCTACCCAACGAGCGCTCGCGCGCGGCAACCGCGGCGGCAGAATAATGAAAATCCTGAGCCTCGATCATCTTGTCCTGACCGTTGCCGATCTTGACGTCACCAGTGATTTCTATTGCCGGGTCCTGGGTATGGAGGATGTGCGCTTTTCCTCCGGTGGCATTGAGCGTCGTGCATTGAAGTTTGGCGAGCAGAAAATCAACCTGCATCTGGCAGGTTCTGAGTTCGAGCCAAAAGCCGCCGACCCGAAACCCGGTTCCGCAGATTTATGTCTGATCGTTGATGAACCCATTAAGCAGGTCATGGCGCATCTTCAGGATATGGGGGTTACGCCAGAGGAGGGACCCGTCCAGCGCACAGGCGCAACCGGGCCGATATTGTCGGTTTATTTTCGCGATCCCGACGGCAATCTGATCGAAGTATCCAGATATACTGACTAGTGGGTTTCGCCCAGGCTTTCCAATTCCGCCAGGCGTTGCTCCATGGCCTCTTCGATGGGAGCGCGTAATTCCGGAGTGGCGTCGAGCAAGCGGTGAAAGTCGTGGGCGTCAAGGTATAACAACTGACATTCGGTGCGTGTCATGACGGTGGCGGTACGGGCGCAATCCTTCAGTAGAGCGATCTCGCCAAAGAATTCTCCGTTGCTTAACATGCGATGCTCAGGGTGGACATCAACATCAACTTCGCCGGTCACAATGAAATACATGGAATCCGCATACTCGCCGCGTTTGACGACGGCGTAACGGGCTGGCACCAGTTTGGGGTGAAGCAGCCCGGCAATTTCTGAAATCCTCAAGGCGTCAAGTTTGCTAAATAGTGGCACACCGGCAACCAGTTGCCAGGTGACGACGAAGTCCCGTTTCTTGATTTCGCGGGTGAAGCCCGATGTCAGGATACCAGCGGGAAGGGCGAACATGGCAATCCCCATCACCATGATGAAGGCACCAAAGATTTTGCCGCCAGCGGTGATAGGCGTTACGTCCCCGTAACCGACCGTTGTCAGAGTCGCAAGTCCCCACCACATGGCGTGGGGGATTGAGGCGAAGGCATCGGTTTGGGCCTCGCGCTCAAACATGAAGACCACCGATGAGGCGAAGATCAACAACATCATCATCACCAGAAGGGCGGCGCCAAGGGGACGTCGCTGGCTTTTGAGCACGGCGGCAAAGGTTTCAATGGCTGGTGAATAACGGGTCAGTTTAAGCAGCCGCAGCATCCGGAAAATACGTACGAAACGGAAGTCGAAGGTGACGAACATGGCCAGATAGAACGGCGCAATGGCGATCAGGTCAATCAGGGCCAGCGGCGTCAACATGTGCTTGAGACGCCCCTTAATCGGGTGCTCGAAGCCTTCTTCATGATTTTCCGTGCACACCCAGATGCGGGTGACATATTCGACCGAGAATATCATCACCGATATGGTATCGAAGGTTTCAAGGAAAGACAGGTACTTGAGGGGGAGTCCCGGTATGGTTTCGATAATCACGGCGATGACGTTGGTAATGATCAACACCATCATAAAAATATCAAACCAGCGCCCCTTCCAGTCACTGCGAACGGAAGCTTCGATAACGTCGTAGACCCGAATTTTAAGCGGCTGTGTCATGACGACACTAATATGCCCTGCTAAATCTTACCTAATCCTTGATCAAGATCGTTTTTAATATCGTCAGCGGTTTCAAGGCCGATCGAAAGCCGCACCACTTCGGGGCCGGCACCGGCGGCGACGCGCTGCTCTTCTGAAAGTTGCCGGTGGGTGGTTGAAGCCGGGTGCAGGATCAACGAGCGGGTATCGCCGATGTTGGCCAGATGGGAAATCATCTCGACCCCTTCGACAAGTTTCACACCGGCGTCATAACCGCCCTTAAGGCCAATGGTGAAGACGGAACCCGCGCCCTTGGGCAAGTATTTCCTGGCCAGGTCGTGACACGGGCTCGATTTCAATCCGGCGTAAGAAACCCAGTCCACGGCCGGGTGGGTTTCAAGAAACGAGGCCACGTCCTGGGCATTGGCGACATGGCGATCCATGCGCAAGGGCAGGGTTTCAATGCCGGTGATGGTGTTAAAAGCATTCGTAGGCGACAGTGCCGGACCAAAATCCCGCAAGGCGACGGCCCGCGCCTTCATGGTGAAGCCAAAATCGCCAAAGGTCTCATAGAAGGTCAGGCCGTGGTAGGCGGGTTCGGGTTCAGTCATGGAGGGGAACTTGTCGTTCTGGCCCCAGTCGAATTTACCGGACTCGATGACTGCCCCGCCCAGTGAATTGCCGTGCCCGCCCAAAAACTTGGTGGTTGAATGGACGATGATGTCCGCACCCCATTCAAAGGGGCGGCACAGGTAGGGGGTTGCCATGGTATTATCGACGATAAGCGGGATGCCAGCGTCTTTGGCTATGGCGGCGACGGCCTCAAGATCAACGACGATACCGCCCGGATTGGCCAGCACCTCAAGAAAAATCGCCTTGGTTTTGGGGGTGATGGCGGCGGCGAAGTTTTCCGGGTCCGTGGGGTCAACGAAATGGCATTTCCAGCCCAGTTTCTCGAAGCTGATACCAAACTGGGTAATTGATCCACCGTACAGATTCCGTGAAGCGACAAATTCATCACCGGGGCCGAGCAGGGTGAAGAAGGTAAGAAACTGCGCAGCGTGGCCGCTTGCGGCGCAAACAGCGGCGCGGCCACCTTCCAAATTGGCAAGTCGTTCCTCAAGCACTGCCACTGTCGGGTTGGTCAGGCGCGAATAAATAAAGCCGAAGGTTTGCAAATTAAATAAGTCGGCGGCGTGATCGGCATCATCAAAAACATAAGATGTGGTTTGGAAAATCGGTGTGTTGCGTGCACCGGTGGCCGGGTCCGGGTGGGCACCGGCGTGGATGGCGCGGGTTTCAAATCCGGCTTCGGGAGGAGATTTTTTGTTTCCGGTCATAATACTTCAGGCCCTCAATTTCGGACGCTTGGACGATATGATGCCCGTATTGATACCAGCCCAACCCAGTTCGCCAAACAGCCGCGCATATTCGATCTTGGGACAGCGATCCATTATAACGTTGAGACCTGCCGCTTCTGCTCTTTTGCCAGCGTCTTCGTTGATAACACCTAACTGCATCCAGATCACCGATATCCCTTTGGTTTCGGAAATACCAATGGCTTCATCGACAATTGGCCCGGCGGCATCGGATGTGCGAAAGATATCGACCATTTCAAAGCGCTCCGGAATATCACCGAGGCTGGCATAAACGGTCTCGCCGAGAATTTCCTTACCGGCGTGGCCGGGATTGACCGGGATCACCCGGTAGCCTTTTCCCTGCAGATATTTCATAGCGAAGTTCGATGGCCGGACCCATTTTGGCGATGCCCCAACCATGGCGATGGTACGGACATTTTTCAGGATATTCCTCAGCAAGTCATCACTGTACATCAGCGACCTTGCCAAGTTGGCTGACGTTTTTCCAGAAAGGCGTCGATGCCTTCCTCGGCGTCACGGGCCAGCATGTTGCGGGTCATGGTCTGGCTGGCGTAGGCATAGGCGGCTTCTACATCCATATCGATCTGGGCGTAGAAGGCTTCCTTGCCAATGGCCAGGGTTAAGGGTGATTTTGTGACCAGCTTGGCGGTGATGTCGGCAATTGTCTGATCAAGTTTGTCATCATCAACGGCCTTGTTGATCAGGCCCCAGCGTTCGGCTTGTTCAGCTTCAACCCTGTCGCCGGTGAGCAGCATTTCCATGGCCTGTTTACGCCCGACGTTGCGGCTGAGCGCGACCATGGGGGTCGAGCAAAACAGGCCGATGTGTACGCCAGGGGTGGCAAACCACGCCGAATGCCCTGCCACAGCCAGATCGCAAGTGGCAACCAGTTGGCATCCGGCGGCTGTCGCCAGGGCGTGGATACGGGCGATCACCGGTTGTGGAAGGCGGTTGATCGCCAGCATCATGCGCGAACATTGCTCGAACAGATCCAGATAATATTTCTCATCAGGATTGGCCCGCATTTCCTTCATGTCATGACCGGCGCAGAAGGCCGGACCGTTTGCGGCGATGACCACGGCGCGAACCGTTTCGTCAGTGGCAATGGTGGCGAGTTCGGCTTCAATGGCGCTCATCAAATCGACGGACAGGGCATTGCGCTGATCGGGCCGGTTCAGGGTCAGGGTTGCAACGCCCCCTAAGTCGTTACGTAAGATCAGCGCGGCGTCTGCTTGCTGTTGAGGTTGAGCGGTCATGATGTGCAGGGCTCCAGAAAGTATTGTAACAGAATTTTGCCGCTTTCGGGGCGTTCAAGACAAGGGATAATTGACGCTAACGTAAACGTCAACTAGCCTTTGTTGGCCGCTCACGTGAAAAGGATGAATGATCACGATGCCGAAGATGACGATTGAGGAATTCAACAAACTTTTGGCCGATGAAATGCCGTTTGCTGTCGATGCCGGTTTGCGACTGGAAGAAATACAACATGGCGAGGCGACCATGGTGTTGCCCTATGATGGCAGTATGCTGCGTCCCGGCGGGACAATTTCCGGGCCTTCCATGATGATGCTGGCCGATGCTGCCATGTACGCTGTCGTGCTGTCGATGATCGGGCCTGTGGCGCTGGCGGTAACGACCAATTTCAATATTAATTTTCTGCGTAAACCCGTTCCCGGTGATATTACGGCTGAGGGTAAAATTATCAAACTGGGCAAGCGGCTTGCGGTCATTCAGGTAACCCTGTTTTCGGTTAATGATGAAGAACCGGTTGCCCACTCAACGGGGACATATTCCATACCACCACTTGAAAAACGGAGCTAAATGACCATTTGCCTGTAAGGGGTATAAATAATGACGTCATTTTTAGCATCTTGCAGAATGTTTCTGGTGGTCATTGTTTTGGCCCCATTACCCTTGAATGCCCAGGAGGAAGATGTCGCCGGCATTGTTGAGCGCCTGCAGGGTACGGCTGTCGCCATGCAGGATGCCTTGCCCCGCGTTCTTAAGGTGGGGGACAAAATCCTTCGCGGTGATGTCATCTCGACAGGTCCTGGGGCGCGTGTGGAAATGCGTATGCTTGATGACGCGGTGATGACGTTGGGCGAAAAAACCATTTTCGTTGTTACCGATTATATTGCGACTGGCGCTGAACCGCTTGCTTCATTCCGCCTGATGCAGGGCGCTTTCAAGGCGGTCAGCGGGAAAATTGCCGGAGCCGAAGGTCGTTTTGTCGTCGCCACCGAAGTTGCGACCATTGGCATTCGTGGCACCACTTTCTGGGGCGGCTCGCTTGATGGTGAGTTTGAAGTAGCCCTTCTGGACGGCAAGGGTGTTTATGTGGAAACAAGAACCGGCCGGGTCGAGTTGACCAAGGTTGGGCAGGGGACAAAGATTATTGACGCCAACAAGAATCCTTCCAAACCTGTCGTCTGGGGGGCCAAAAAAACCAATCGCGCTATCGCCACAGTTAGTTTTGATTAAGCTAGCAAGTCCGCATGGATGGACAGCACCTCATCGAAGGCGGTGACAAAATTGTCCAGGTCTTCATCGGCCATGGCCAGTGACAGGGTCATGTAGCCGCGCTGGGCGTAGACAAAACCGCGCAACATCATTTCCAGATGCAGCAGTGTCGCTTTTTCCGGGACTTCACCCGTGGTGTCGGCGGGTGTCCTGATCGGGTGGCCAACGGTGTGAAGGCCCATAATGGATCCGACGCCGGAATACTGCATGGCCAGATTACGCTCTCTGATCAGCGCGTTCAGACGGGCCCGGAAGTCTTCACCGCGCCTGAACAGGTCATCGGCTGCCTGTGGCGTAAAGACTTCGCTAAGACCTGTGTATCCGCCAGCCATGGACATAACGTTGTTATTAAATGTCCCGGCGTGACCGATCGAGTTTGCTGATGTGGGATCGAACTGGCCCATGATATCGGCACGTCCGCCAAAGGCGCCGAAGCTGGCGCCGCCACCGACGTATTTTCCAAGCGTCGTGATATCAGGCGCAATGCCCAGATGTTGTTGAAGTCCTCCGGCAGCCGAGCGGGATGTCATCACTTCGTCAAAGATCAGGACAATGCCGTGGCGTTCGGTTTCGCTGCGAAGGGCTTCAAGGAATGCCGGGTCGGCGGGCAGGCATCCACCGGCCCCCATCATCGGCTCGATAATGACGGCGGCCAGATCGCCGGCATTCTCTGAAATCGCTTTGATCATTCCCGGAGCGTCGTTGTAGGGAGCGTAAACGAATTGAAAGGGTGCGTTGACCGGCGAGCCGCCGTGGGCAAAGTACAGAACGCCGCCATGGTAAGCACCATCGAAGACCATCACCTTGTCACGACCGGTGAAGGCGCGCGCCGCACCAAGCGCCATCAGGTTGGATTCGGTTCCCGAATTGGTGAAGCGAACCTGGTCAATGGAAGCAAAGCGCTGGCAGATGATGGCGGCCAGTTTGGTTTCCCAGCGGTTCGGCGCGCCCAGCACCATGCCTTCGTCGATGGCGTCCTTGATGGCGCTCAGGATAAGCGGGTTGGAGTGTCCGTAAAGCCCGGCTGAATATTCGCCAAGGAAATCCGTATAGCGGTGTCCGTCCAGATCATGCAGATACGCGCCTTCGCCCCCCGCCATGGTCAGCGGGAAGGGATTATAATGCAGGACCGTGCGGGTGTTGCCGCCGGGCATGACCTCATGGGCTTTCCTCCAGGCAGCGTGACTTTCGGGGTTGGCGGTAATAAAGCGTTCGCTGACATCGCCGAGCGCATCTTTAAGCCGATTATCACCGGTTTGATTTTGCTTTGTTTGAAAGACTGACATTGCCACAGGTTCCTTTTTATCCAGGATGATCCTAGCTAAATTCCAGGGCCAATAGAACTGTTTTTCAAAGACTTATCCGGTCCAGGTTGGAGGTGTGAATTGCGTGATTGCAGAGCCAATATTTTTCGTGCATAAGCGCAAATTAGAATCGTATTTAAGGGCACACGATAATGTTAAAGGTCATCTCCAATAGCTGGGCGCTGTTGTTTGGTATGGGCTTGATTATGCTCGGCAACGGCTTGTTGGGATCATTGCTGGGTGTCAGGGCCTCGATCGAGGGCTTTGGGCTTTCGGCCACTGGGCTGATGATGTCCGGTTATTTTATCGGTTTGATTTTGGGTTCGGTGTCGGTTCCAAAAATGGTCGGGCGGGTTGGTCATATCCGCATGTTTGGGGCCTTGGCTTCGCTAGCCTCGACCGCTGTTCTTATTCACATCGTGATCATTGATCCCTGGGCCTGGTGGGTGATGCGGGTTGTCACCGGTTTTTCCTACGCCGGGCTTTATGTGGTTACCGAAAGCTGGCTCAATGATGCCTCGGAAAACGAGACCCGTGGCCAGTTGCTCAGTTTCTACATGGTGGTTTTACTGGGTGGCATGGCCGGTGGCCAGTTCTTGCTCAACATGGCCCCACCGTCCGGGTTTGAACTGTTTGTCCTGATATCGGTGCTGGTTGGCCTCGCCGTTGTCCCTATTCTGGTTACTGTCAGCTCGGCGCCGGATTTTGAAACCACAGAGTCCGTCAGCATCGCCCAGCTTTTCCGGGTTTCGCCGCTGGGCGTCATCGGTATGCTGGTGAGCAGTGTATCTATGGGAACGATATTTGGCCTTGGCGCCGTTTATGGGACTCAGATCGGAATGACCGTGCAGGAAATTTCATTTTTCATGGGTGCGATTGTTGTCGGCGGCGCTGTCGTTCAGTTGCCGCTGGGAAAAATGTCTGATCGCTACGGGCGTCGTCGCGCCATTATCGGGGTCTGCACTGGCGGGGTTGTGGTCTCCCTGTTCGCTGCTCAAGGGACAATAAGTGGCTGGCATCTTTATCTGCTTGCCGCAGCCCTGGGTGCGATGTCGACGCCGCTTTATTCCCTGTGCGCCGCCCACACCAATGATTACCTGACCCCGCCGCAAATGGTCGCGGCCAGTGGCACCCTGGTACTGGTCAGTGGGCTTGGGGCGACTTTAGGCTCGCCGATCACCGCCTTCGCTATGGATTACTTTGGTCCGGTTGCATTTTATTATTGTATTGCCATGTCCCTGGGAATTGTCGCCGTGTACGGGCTCTGGCGTTCGACCCGTCGTGACGCCATGGCCCAGGAAGATCAGGGTGATTTCGTTATCATGGCGCCAACACCGATGAGTGCTTCTTTTAATCCGGATGTGGATCTGGAAGAAATCGAGGCCGCCGCTGAAGTTGACGCTCAAGAGGTTCAGGCCAGTTTCGAGGAATTGGCCGAGGAGTTGCAACAAACCGACGATGTGTCCTGAAAAATCAGGATTATACCCTTTTTCAGGGTAATATAATACCGTGTTAGTAACGCTAGGAAATTATTGAATAATTTCGCCAGTATTGCGTTGACATGGAAACATCATTGGCCTAAAACCCGTCCTTCGCGCGACGGGGACGCTCCCTGTCCGTCAGTTTAATTTCAAATGATTTAACGGGTGTATGATGAATACCTATTCCGCCAAGCTTTCGGATATCGAACGCAAATGGTGCATTATTGACGCCGAAGGCCTTGTCCTTGGCCGTCTGGCCAGCATTGTTTCCATGCGTCTGCGTGGCAAGCATAAACCGATGTATACGCCGTCCATGGATTGTGGCGATAACATTATCATTATCAACGCCGATAAAGTGCAGCTCACCGGTCGCAAACGCACCGACAAAGAGTACTTCTGGCACACCGGCCATCCCGGCGGCATTAAAAGCCGTACCGCTGGTCAAATTCTTGATGGCGAGCACCCGGAGCGGGTTGTCATCAAGGCTGTCGAGCGCATGATCAGCCGCAATCCGCTGGGTCGTCAGCAGATGCGCAAACTGCATGTCTATGCCAGCCCCGACCATCCTCACGGCGCCCAGAACCCTGAAGTTCTCGACGTCGCCGCGATGAACCCGAAGAATACGAGGAGTGCCTAGATCATGGCCGAAGACGTTAAAACCCTTGAAGACCTGAAGGACGTGATGGAAGGCAATGCCGAAGCCGCCGTCGTTGCCGGCGATATTGAAGCTGTTTCAGCTGTCCCCGCTGAACCCAAGATCGACGCCCAGGGCCGCGCCTATGCCACCGGCAAGCGTAAAAACGCCATTGCCCGTGTCTGGATTAAACCGGGACCCGGCAAGATCACCGTCAATGGTCGTGAAGTTGAAACCTATTTCGCCCGTCCGGTTCTGCGCATGATCATCAATCAGGCGTTCACTGTTGCCGGTCGCGAAGGCCAGTACGATATCACCGCCACGGTTACCGGTGGTGGCCTGTCCGGACAGGCCGGCGCCGTGCGCCATGGTCTTTCCAAGGCGCTGACCAATTTTGAACCGGCCCTGCGCCCGGTTTTGAAGAAGGCCGGCTTCCTGACCCGTGACAGTCGTGTCGTTGAACGTAAAAAATACGGCCGCGCCAAAGCCCGCCGTAGCTTCCAGTTCTCGAAACGTTAAAAATACGATAATTAGAAGCTCAATAAACGCAATAAAAACAGGGAGTTAGCTTTTGCTAACTCCCTGTTTTTACGTTTACATGACTCTTGTAAGCGTTTGTTTTTCCTAGTTTTTTAATTTCTGATTTCGGCAATCATGTGTAAATCGTGTGGAAATTGAGTGTAGATTTTTTTAATTGTATGTCCGCTTTCGGGGGTAAAGCGGACCAAAACCGTCGCCAAGACCAATGTCCGCTAATAGCC
>JABJHA010000041.1 GCA_018662005.1 Rhodospirillaceae bacterium
AGCGCCATTGCCGAACTGCAACTGGGGCTTCAGGACGAGCAGAACGGTGAAATTATCCACCTTGCCAACTACCGGGTCGAAGTCGGCGCCCAGTCGGCAACCGTCGGCGACGCCGTTATCGCCATGAACAAGGCATTAAATGAAATCTACTCCCGTTTTGTCGCCAGTCTGGGCAAGTTGTAGGGCGCGAATTCACTTCACAAAAGCGCCAGATTTTGTACCGCCCTACAGCCTGACTGACGGCATTTCGACGACGATGTTTCTACCCCGCCATTTCAGGAACAGCTCAAGGTTTACATATTCGTCCGATTGAAGCTTGAAGGGTTGGGCCCGCAGCCTTTTTTCACAGCCCCTGAAACGGGTGTGCAAGGACACCAGTTTTTGCGCCCCCAAGCGGTACGTAGGAAAGCCGTTGGCCAGACCATTGCTCAACACGTTGCCACGCAACAGGTTGTCGGCGTAATCCGAATGGCAATGCTTGCACGCCATGTTCAACTGACCATTTCTGGTGTTATAGAGCTTTTTGCCTTTGTTGAAGAAAGGCTCCATTGGCCCGTCAATATTGATATCAAAGGTCATGCCCTGCGATTGCGCCATGATGAAGGCGGAAATACCCAGAAGACTGGGCGAACTCCAACTCCAGGCTTTGGCCCCCATGCGATCCTTGCGCTCGCGGTTGATCTTTTGCAACAGGCTAATGGGCTTTTTAGAAGCCGCGTCATATTTGGGATAAGCGCTGCCAACGCCCTTCATTTCTACGGCCGGGTCGGGATGGCAAGACGCACACGACTTGCCTTGGCTGCCGTCAACTTTTGACCATGCCGCTTCGCCGTCTTCAAGAAAGACCAGCGCCGGGCCGGCAAAATCATCATCCTGAAAAGCCTGGGTCGCAGGCACCGCGTAATCATAGCCGGATTTCAATTTTTCACCTTCATCGGCGCGGGCAGGCGTCAACAGGGCCAAAATCGTCAAAATTGTAGCGGCGCTTTTCATCAACGCATGCATGAATTCATACTCCCTTTGGCTTTTGTAGGGGATTATATTATTCGTCCTTCAAGGTTTTCAGATAGGCGACAATATCTTCCACCTGCTGGGCTGATAAAATGGTTTTGTCCTTATATTTAACAAGA
The DNA here is from genome assembly GCA_018662005.1 of Rhodospirillaceae bacterium. Lineage (NCBI taxonomy): Bacteria > Pseudomonadati > Pseudomonadota > Alphaproteobacteria > Rhodospirillales > Rhodospirillaceae > Rhodospirillaceae bacterium. The sequence continues at coordinate 1,131 of JABJHA010000041.1, forward strand.
ACCCGGTTTAGTCCCTCGGTCCGGTGGTAGGGCGGCATAATGGTATCGGGATTGTTGATCCGGGGGTCCATGACCTGAAGCCGGATCTCGGCTTCACTCAAATTTGAGCCGACCCCGTCGAGGGGCGGGCCAACTTCGCCATGAAACAAAATATAATCAAGCGAGGTGACAACATGACAGGCAAGACAGTTGCCTTTTTTGCGATGAATGAAAACATTCTTGCCAGCCTTGGCATCACCGGATTTGGTGCCGGCCAGGGGTTGATCCGCATTCAATTGCTCCCCGGCAAAAGTTTGCGTGGCGGCGATGACGAACAACAGAAAAAAAGCAGCGCAGAGCAGCGGTGCATAGCGATGAACAGGCATTTTTCAAGCCTCCCAGCCGAATTAGTGTCGCCTTCTGCTTTAAACGTATTTCGTGCGCAGCATGATAATGGCTGAAGTGAATGTCATTGACTGGGGTCAAGGGCGGGAACTCACTTCACAAAGCAGGGCAAACGTCTGCTTTCAGGCGGTTGGCGAGCTTTGTTAATCGAGAGAGTTCTGCCTGTTTTTGACCCAAAGCGGACATTGGAGTCGCGTGGGATATATAATAACCATACAATGATTGATTGGCTTGATGTCAGGGAGAATGGCGCTTCATGCAATTGGAAAAATTGACGTTTGAAGGCATCCGGGCACGACCGGTCCTGCTTAAATTGAAGCGACCCATCGTTGCACGTATCGCAACAATTACGGAGTGGCCGCTCATTTTGATCGACCTCTACACCAAGGAGGGCATTACTGGTCGAAGTTATTTGGAACCCTATGTTGCGAAATCGATGCGGTACCTTATTCCCGCGTTGAACGACCTGTCCGACCTTTTCAAGGGACGAGAAGTTACCGCAACAGAACTTTTTGATGCCGGACGCAAGTCTCTCCATTTCCTCGGCTATGAGGGCATGTCGATGATTGCGGTTTCCGGACTGGACATGGCGGCCTGGGATGCGTTGGCAAAGGCTGCGGGGATGCCCCTTTGTGTCCTCCTCGGTGGTTCCGTTGGTCCTGTTAAATCGTACAACAGTAATGGTCTTTGGCTGAAAGACCCCGATGAAGTCGCGGCGGAAGCCATCGAGTTGCGCGATGAAGGGGGCTTCACTGGTCTCAAATTACGCCTCGGTCGGGACCGGGCGGCGGACGATGTGTCGACCGTAGAAGCCGTCCGCAAGATGCTCGGTGACGATTTGCAGTTGATGATCGACTTCAACCAGGGGCTCAACATGGCCGAAGCACTTGAGCGGTGCCACATGATCGATGAACTAGGTCTAGCTTGGATCGAAGAACCCATCGTCTACGACAATATGGATGGGTACGCTCAGTTAACTGCAGAGTTGAAAACGCCTGTTCAAATCGGTGAGAATTTTTACGGCCCCCGGGACCTCTACAAGGCACTTCAAAATAAGGCTTGCGACTTGGTGATGCCGGATTTCATGCGGATTGGCGGCGTCACGGGCTGGTTGCGGGCCGCAGCCATTGCCGGTGTGGCGGGCGTCCCCGTTTCTACACATCTTTATCCAGAAGTCGCCGCGCATGTCATGCGTGTCACCGAAACCGCTCATTGGCTGGAATGGCAAAATTGGGCCGACCCCATTTTGCAGAACCCGTATGAAATCAAGGATGGACTTCTGAACATCCCGAACGTGCCGGGTGTGGGTCTGGAATGGAATGAAGACGCGGTCGCTGCAAATCTTGCCGCTCTCTAGCTGGGTCAATGACGGCACGTGTTCCTCTCGGTCACCTGCAGCGTGAGGCAGACCCTATATTGGTTTAGGGCAGGTAGAGCGGACATCATTCAGGGCCAATGATTAGGTCTGGTTATGACCCAAAGCGGAAGTTTGGCATTAAGGTTTTATCGTCTTCAAAATCTATGGGACTGTCCAACCGCTGACATCACCACGACCTCTTCGCCAAAAGTTTCAACCAGTTTGTGGATAGCCCTCCAGCCGGTACAATGTCCGGGAACGATTAATTTTAAATTGAAGGCTTTCATGTCTTCAATTGTTTCCGGAATAATCGCTTCGCACGCCGCCCCGGATAAATGAAAACCACCCATCACAGCATACAGAGGAATTGGGTCGAAGACCTCACGCGCATTCTTCAGCACGTTAATTACACCAGCATGGGAACAAGCAGTAAACACGACGATTCCCTTATCTTTAACGTGCACGGCTGTATAACGCTCATCCATAATTAGCGGATCGGGTTCCCACCCGTTACCTATATCCTTTACATGAGGAGGAAGCCCAACTTCGTAAGGTGTCACCCGTGGAATTTCGCCGCTAATGTAGAAGGTGTCCCCTAAAAGAGTATGCTCCTCTGCCCTTGAGACGATATCGGCGCCAAGCCCTTCAAGCTCGCTTTTGTCAGGCAACTCTTCGAACGGTATAATTCTGCCATCGGGAAGTTTCATTCCGCGCAGAACGAACATGTCATCATTGACATGCACAGGAGTTTTTTCCCCACTCTTCGCTTCGTTGATCAGCCGAATAGCAGAAGTCATTCCGCCAACGTGGTCCCAGTGACCGTGAGAAAACATCGCAGCATCAATTTTTGAAAATTCAATCCCCAGTCGATTGCCATTACGTTCTACCGTTTCCCCTTCCGGTCCGGAATCAAACAGCAATGTATGACTATCTGCCCCATGGTTCGCCGTTATCACGAGTGAAAGCCCCCAATGGGCACAGCATAGGCATTTCCCGGAAAGTTCTGTTGCTCCTGCTTTTAGTACATTCGGGACGTGGCCAGTAACAGAATCAGGGGCCGTAGAGAGTATATCCATAATGTTATCGACCAGGACATTTACATCACATTGATCAATCGGTTTTAACATCCTCAATCACCCTCTAATTTGTTAAATTTATAACCGGTTATTTCTTGGCCCGTTGGTTATTTGTTACAATTGTACCGTGAGTGAAAAAATACTCTAAAACTATGGGAATGTAAGTAAATGGCTAAAAGCAGACAGGGTAGAAAGTGCATTTAAGCGTCTGCTACCCGCTTGGAAGCGGACATTGCCGTCCCCAGGCTTTGCCTTTAATCGTCAATATTACCGCAAACTCCGCTCATGGAAAATAAAGCCCAGGAAGTTTAGAATAACCTGCGCTGCCAGCATGGCGGTGATGCCGCTTTGGTCATAATCAGGCGCCACTTCGACCACATCCAAACCGACCACATCGCCTTTTTTGACAAGCCCCTGCAGGATTTCCAGAACCTCGTAGTAGTGGAAGCCGCCGTGGCTGGGGGTTCCGGTGCCGGGCGCTATTGACGGATCGAAACCGTCTATATCGATGGTCACGTAGAAGCGCTTGCCATCGGGAATCCTGTCCAGCGTGCCTTGCGTTCCAAGTCTTCTGACATCGCGGACAGACAGGATATCCGAACCGGCGGCGCGGGCGTCGTCATAGTCGCTTTTATTCGATGACGAGACATTACGAATACCCATCTGGGTCATGCCGGTAACCCAGTCCATTTCGGAGGCGCGACGCAAGCAATTGCCGTGTCCATAACGGACCCCGTGACGTTCATCGACAAAATCAAGATGGGCATCAAAATGGATGATGTGGACCGGCTCCTGTTCTGAAAATGCCGCCATACAAGGGGCGTGAATGGCGTGGTCGCCGCCTAAAATAACCGGCATGGCACCCGCTTTCAAAATAGCCCGAACCGCCGCTTCGGTATTGGCGTGGCTTTTTTCGGTATTGGTGTGGACAATATCGGCGTCACCGATATCAACCATACTGACCTTGTCCATGGGCAGGTAGGTGACATCGTCTTCGTGGTCGTAAGCACCGCCGTGGCCGAAAGAAAACAGGGTCGATGCCTCGCGTATCGCCCGTGGCCCGAAACGGGCGCCGGGCCGGTACTGGGTGCCCATATCATAGGGAACGCCCAACACGGCAACATCGGCGTCAATGGCGTCCCAATCCAGGCATGGCTGGCGCTTGGCAAAAGTGCAGTGACCGACGAAGGGAAGGTTCAGTCGTCCGCTTTCGTAGGAATTGTCCACCATATTTTAGGCTGCTTTCCTGTCCTGCTTGACCATATCAAGAACGCTGCGGACCGTATTGTCAGCCCCGTCGGCGATCTGGCTGATGGTTGCGTCCAGCATGTAACAAGGCGAGGTGACGAGACGCAGCGCTTCGTCGATGACGATTTCACCATGTGTTGTTGTTTTGTGAGCGCCGCCCATTGCCTGGATAGCCTCGGCGGTATCGGGGTCCTGGCCGATTGTTACTTCCGCGCCTTCGAGAACACGAGCGATCATGGCCGGCGCAATGCATAAAGCGCCAATCGGTTTGCCAGCGCCATGAACCGCCTTAACGACCGCCCTGACATCGTCGTTGACCGTGCAATCGGCACCGTCGAAGGCGAATGAGCATAAGTTCTTGGCAGCGCCGAAGCCGCCGGGAAAAATGATGGCGTCGAAATCAGCGGCGTCGAATTCCTTCACATCCTTGATGGCGCCACGGGCAATACGCGCGGATTCGACCAGAACGTTACGGCTTTCATCGCTGACCTCGCCGTTTAAGTGATTGACGACGTGGGCTTGCTCAACGTCCGGGGCAAAGCATTGATACGCGGCGCCCTGGCGGTCCAGCGCCAGCAAGGTCAGGGTTGACTCGTGAATTTCAGCGCCGTCATAGACGCCGCAACCCGAAAGGACAACCGCGATAGTCGGTTTGGTGTCGGTCATGGTGCGTCTCCTTATATGAATTTCCGCGAAGGCGGATTGTTAGCAAATAAGTAAATCCCCACTACGGGTTGATAGGCAAGGGAAAAGGCCATAAAAGGACCTGACAGAAATTACTCGCTGGAGCCAAAATCATGACCATCAAGTCTCAAAACATTACCGCCGTCGCCCACCGGGTCAGTGCGGATGAGCGGGCCCGCGCCAATGGCCATAAAGGCGGGGTGTTGTGGTTCACCGGTCTTTCGGGTTCGGGTAAGACGACCCTGGCTTTCGAGTTGGAACAGCGTCTGTTCGCCAGGGGCTATCAGGTTTACGTACTGGACGGGGATAATGTTCGCCATGGTCTGAACAGCGATCTGGGGTTTTCGCCAGAGGACCGGGCAGAGAACATTCGGCGCATCGGCGAGGTGGCGGCCTTGTTTGGTGAAGCCGGAAGCATCGTCATCTCGGCTTTTATCTCGCCTTACCGTGAAGACCGCAAGCTGGCCCGAAGCGCCGCTCATGAAGGATTTCACGAGGTCTTCCTTTCGGCCGACCTGGCGGCCTGCGAGGCGCGTGATCCCAAGGGCCTTTACAAGAAAGCTCATTTGGGCGAAATCGCTGATTTTACAGGCGTTTCAGCACCTTACGAGGAGCCCGAGAACGCCGATCTTGAAATCGATACAGGGACGCTTGGGATCGAGGAAAGTATCGCTATCCTGACCGATTACATCGACACCGCCTTCGGCGTGCCAAAGGATTAATCAATATCAAGGGCGCGCTTGTAGAGGTCGAGAATTTCTTCTTGTTCGCGGCGATCGGTCTGATCCATTTTGCGTAAGCGCACGACCTGGCGGATGATCTTGACGTCAAAGCCAGTGCCCTTGGCTTCGGAATAAATTTCCCGGATATCGGCGGCAAGGGCCGCTTTTTCCTCTTCCAGGCGTTCGATCCTTTCAATAAAGGACCGCAACCGATCCGCAGCAACTCCACCAACATCCGCCATTTTCGACTCCTTTAATTTTGTTGGCCGCAAGATAATCTTCGTTAGGGGGATATAGCAAGGGCGGAAATGGTTTGTTGGAGGAACTTTATGCTAAAGTTATCAAAGCACCAATGATAGCGGGAGCGCGACGTGCCGACCTTTAGTTTAGAACGCTGTAATTTGTTCCTTGCCGAAGATAATGACTATATCCGCAGTGTTCTCGACAACCTGTTGCGGCATCTTAGTTTTGAAAATATTACGGTTGCCGAAAATGGCGCCGATGCGATCGATTACTTTAAGACACTTTGCGGACCACAAGGGGCTTCAAAGGGCCATGCCATTGATCTGGTGATTTCTGATCTGGTGATGTCGCCGGTAAACGGGTTGCTGTTGCTCAGGTGGTTGAGGACAGCAAAGGAATCCCCCAACCGTTTTATGCCGTTCATCATGCTTTCGGGGGCGGCCGATAATGAATATGTTCACGCCGCACGGGATTTGGGGGTAACGGAATTCCTGGCCAAGCCGTTTTCGGCCCAAAGTGTATCCGGTCGTATCCTTGAAGTGATCAATTTCCCCCGCCAGTTCGTTGCCACCCAAAGCTATTTTGGGCCGGACCGCAGGCGTCAGGAAGGTTCCGCACCAACAATGGAAAGGCGGATGACCGAGGAAAAGGATGTGGCCATCGTTTATTCCCCTGAAAAAGCGGTCAAACCGGAAACGCCAACGGATGTCTGGTATTTCCGCCTGCCAAATTCTTTAAAGGACAAGGCCGGGGGATTGGGTTTGAGCGGACCATGCGAATTGCCGCTCGATTTTCTGGAAGAAGCGGAGCAACAATTGCAGCGCGACGCCCTGGATTTTACCCAGTGGGCGCACGATTATCTGAAAAAACTTTCATTGTTGTGTGACGAAGCCCTTAAGGGCACGGGGTCGCGGCGGGAATATTTCGAGGAAATCAACCTGCTGGCCCATGAATTGCGGGGCCAGGGCGGAACTTTCGGTTATCCCCTGATTACGATTTTCGGAAAAATGCTCTACGACGCTACGGGTCAGAATTGTCGCCAGGATGACATTGCCGTTGAGCTGGTTCAGGCCCACATTGACGCCATGCGCGCCGTCTTGCGAGACAAGGTTTCCGGTGATGGAGGAGCGATCGGTCGTGAACTCCAACGCTCATTGGAAGCCGTTGTCGAAAAACTGACTAAAGCCCCATGACCGTTTCGTCGATCAACATGTCGACGACGGCGTCCAGGGCGTCCTCGTTTGTCATGCCACTTTCAATGGATTGATAATAAACGGCCCGTTGGCGATGGGCACTGGTGCCGTGTTTGACGATTTCACGCAGTCGTTTAATTTCTGCGCTGCACTTCAGGGCCTCGGCATCTTCGGCTACCATATCGATCAGTTCGTCGATCAGATCGGCACTGGGGACCATGGCGCCCTTGCCAAAATCAAGCAACCCGTCGTCAAGTCCGTAACGTTGGGCCCGCCAGCGGTTCTCGTTGATCAACATATTGGCGTACATGCGCCAGCGCTGGTTGTCGCGGCGCAACCGGTAAAGCATACGGATAATGCACTGGAACAGGGCGGCGATGGAGCAGGTGTCCTCAAGGCGGGTGCAGACATCGGTGATCCGCATCTCCAGGGTCGGGAAGGCGGTTGAGGGCCGGATATCCCACCATAACATCGAGGCATCCTTGATCGTGCCTGCCTTGATCAGGACATTTACGTGGCGTTTGTATTCGGCGTAGGAATCGAAGCGTTCGGGAAGCCCGGTACGGGGCAATTCATCGAAGACGCTCAACCGGTACGACTTCAGGCCCGTATCGGTGCCCTGCCAGAACGGGGAGGATGTGCTGAGCGCCAGAATATGAGGCAGGAAGTAACTGGCCTGATTCATCAAATCAATGCGCAGTTCGTCATCGTCGAGCCCCACATGAACATGCATACCGCAAATCAAAAGACGGCGGGCGACAGCCTGCATGTCCTGGGCCAGCACATGGTAGCGTTCCTTGTCCGTATGCTGCTGTGCCTGCCACTGGGAAAAGGGATGGGTCGATGCGGCAATCGGCGCCAGCCCGTGTTTGCTGGCGACGTCTGCGACGGTCTTACGCAGTCGGCTCAAATCTTCGCGGCCATCGTCAATGGTTTGGCAAACACCCGTCGCGACTTCGATTTGCGATTTAAGGAATTCCGGTTTGATCAGGTCGCCAAGGCGCTCCTCGCATTCAGCCCATAGCTCTTCCGGTGGTTCGTCCGCCAAATCCCGCGTTTTCGGATCAACCAGCAGGTATTCTTCTTCGATGCCGATGGTGAAAGATGGTTCTTTATCTGACATCTATCCCTCCGTTGGTGACTAAAAATGCTCGACCTTGTGCAAACTGTCCTGGGCCAGGATGTCTTTGAAGGCTGTCGCCAGTACGCCGGCCCAGTGCTCGACACCCTCGGGGGTTTCGATCAGGTCCTGGCGAATTTCCACGGCGCACGTAGGAAGGCCCGCGGCACCTGCGTGTAAATCTATGGTATAGGCGATATCCCGTCCGGAATAGGGTTCATTGTCGCCGACATGATAGCGACCGTCCTCGGCATTTCTAAGTTTTTCCAGCAAAGGCACGGCCAACCGTGGATCCCTGTTCCACAGAACGCCGATATCCCAATAGCGGTCCCTTCCGGCGAGGGACGGGGTGAAACTGTGAATGGAAAACAGGGCCGGTGCCGGTCCGCGTCGCCACAAGTGGGCCAGGGTATTGGCCAGTGCGTGATGATAGGGCCAGAAGAAGTTTTCAACCCTTTCAAGCTGATCGTTTTCGCTTAAATTCGCATTGCCCGGAACCGGCGTATTGTCGCTGATTTCCGGTATCGACTGGGGGTCGCCCGGTTGCCGGTTAACGTCAATCAGCAGACGGGAATATCCGGCAAGAGCCGCCGCCGCGTCCAGTTTTCTGGACAAACTGCGGGTTACCGCGGCAGCGCCAATGTCCCAGGCGATATGCAATTCAAGGGCGCTATCGTCCAGGCCAAGCTGATTCATGCCCTGGGGTATGGCACGTGAGGCATGATCGCAAACCAGCAACATTGTGGCCTTGCCATCGGGGTTTATGACCTCGTATGGGGCCGGGTCGTCTTCACCAATCAGTGTTGGTTCGGCGAGGTCGGGAAAATCACTATTCATGGCTCCTGTATAACGCAATTTGTCCGTAATTCGAGGACTGTTTTTTGCTTTGTTTTGCAATTAGCGGAAATTTACTGGCGGCGATGGAAAATAGCCTTTAAGAGCCATCTATGAGTAATAACGGGGAAACAGAAGCCGCCGCTGATGGTGGCCTACTGGCGAAGGGTACGGGCTCTCAAGGATTGGTGTTGACCGCCCTGATTGTCGGTGCGGTGACGTTGGGTTTTTCACCCATACTGGTGCGCTTAAGCGAACTGGGGCCGACGGCGAGCGCCTTCCACCGGGTCTTTCTTGCCTTGCCGGTGTTGTGGTTGTGGAGCACTCTTGAAAAGCGTCGCGGACCAACATCGCCAAAAGCGACCCCCACACCGGACCTTAAGGATTACAAGGTCATGGCGCTGGCCGGCTTCTTTTTTGCCGGCGATCTGATTTGCTGGCATTGGTCGTTGCAATTCACAACTGTCGCCAACGCGACATTGCTGGCCACCATGGCGCCGATTTGGGTGACGCTCGGATCATTTGTCTTGTTCAGGGAGCGGTTTTCCAGGCTCTTTCTTTTTGGTGTTGTTGTTGCCATCTTAGGTGCTGCGGTCTTGATGGGTGACAGTTTTCAATTGAGCAGGGAAAGGCTCTTTGGCGATTTATTAGGCGTCGGGACAGGTGTGTTCTTTGGCTCTTACATTCTCACTGTCGGTCGTCTGAGGGCCCATTTCTCGACGGCCTCCATCATGTTTTTGACCACCGCTGTCACCGCCGCCATACTGTTGCCAGCAACATTGATATCCGGTGAAGCCTTGATCGCGCAGACATTTAACGGCTGGATCGTGTTGCTTGCTTTGGCGTTGTTGACCCATGTTGGAGGTCAGGGTGCGATTGCCTACGCCCTGGCTCATCTGTCATCGGCCTTCACCGCGGTCGCCATGCTGCTTGAAGGGGTGGCGGCAGTGTTCCTGGCCTGGATTATCCTGTCAGAAGTTCCCGGTGGCTGGCAGATTGTTGGCGCCTGTATTGTCATCGGTGGCGTCATCGTTGCCCGCCGTGGCAACCTTCAGGGAGGGCCAGCATGACCCGTGGTGACAGAACAGGTTTTTATCCGTGGCTGGTTTGGGGATTAGCGGCGAGCTTTTATTGCTATGGCTTTTTCCAGCGCGTCGCGCCCAGCGTCATGGTCGGCGAACTGATGTCCGAATTCAGCGTCAGTGCGGCGGTTTTGGGAAATCTTTCGGCATTTTATTTTTATGCCTACGCCAGTTTGCAACTTCCCATCGGCATCATGATTGATCATTGGGGGGCCAAGCGGATGCTGGTCGGAGCGGCCTTGTTGTGTGGGGCCGGAAGCCTGCTGTTCGCCAAGGCCGATAGCCTGACCATGGCTTACGCAGGGCGCTTGCTGATCGGGGCGGGGGCTGGTTTCACCTGGGTTGGAACATTGAAGCTAACGGCACAGTGGCTGCCGCCCAAACGCTTCGCCATGGTTTCGGGAATGACCCTGATGCTGGGGATGATCGGCGCTGTTGCCGGTCAGGCGCCGTTGGCTGCTGCTGTTGCGGTATTCGGCTGGCGCGATACGTTGAGCGTCGCCGCCTTCGTCGCCATTGCCCTGGCGGCGTTGATCTGGCTGATTGTCCGCGACCGTGCCGATGATACCCTTGGCCCTGATATCGGCGAGCAAACGGCAGGTCTGTTGCATGGTCTGAAGGTCACTCTGAAAAACCCTCAAAGTTGGTACGCGGCTGTTTATGGCGGCACCATGACGGCCCCCGTTCTGGCGTTTGCCGGTCTTTGGGGTGTGCCTTATATGATGCAGGCATATGGCCTGGAGCGGACGGAAGCCGCTGCCTCAACGTCGTTGATGCTCATCGGTTGGGGAATCGGCGCTCCATTGACTGGCTGGGTCTCCGATCATATCGGATTACGTCGCTTGCCGATGCTGATCAGCTCGATCATTGTTTTGATCATATTTATCATTCTTATCTACGTTCCGAACCTGCCCCTTGAAGGGGTGCAGGCATTGCTTTTTCTGCACGGGTTTTTTAATGGCGGCATGGTCATTTGCTTTGTCATCAGTCGTGAAAACAACAAACCCGGACATGGTGGGGTGACCCTCGGTTTTGTCAACATGATGGTGATGGCTTCGGGGGCGTTCTTCCAGCCTTTCATTGGCTGGCTGCTAGATATGAACTGGGATGGCACGCTGATCGCCGGAAGCCGGATTTATTCTGTGGATGCCTACAAGGTGGCGCTCTTCAGTCTTGTTATCGGCGGTGTTGTCGCCGTTGTGATGGCGCTTCTGGTGCGTGAAACCCGTTGCCGGAATGTCTTCTTAAGCGACGAATAATATCCTTAAGGCCAGTGTCAGCCGCCGCCTGGCGCATCACCCGAGGCCGGTGCTATTTCAAGGCCTTTGTTATCGTCTATGTCTTTAACGATGATCGCCAGATTATCAGGGTCCTGGCAAATATCACTTTGATCGAGAACAGCCCGCCCAACGGAACAGTCCTTCTGGGCGAAACTTGACAGGAAATGATCGCCGATGGATTTCCCCGATGCTGCATAACTGATTCCCGACAAGGCCATGCTGACGGGCCAGGGAATGCAGCCTGGTAAAAGTAACATAACAACAAGGATGACAACCCCGCCTGGGGGAATACGTTTTGACGTGCCCATGATAATCTCCACTGGTCAAAGGGCTTATGGGCGGGGTCATTTGGAAGTAATGGGTTGGTGTCTCCATTAATCATAAGTATAAATTAATAGTTAGCAAATAGAAGAAGAATCTATTTACTTAAATTTATTTCAAATTTTAATTAAATTATATTTATGAAGACATCTCAGGTTTGTTGCCCTTCGAGTATCTGACGAAGGTCTTTGATCTTGGCTTTGATCCCTGGCATTTGCGGATTAATGGTCAATGCTTTTTCCCATGCCTTAAGCGCCGCCCGATCTTTGCCGATGGCCGAATAGATCAGGCCCAGCCCCGACAACGCACCAAAGTGGCGGGGCTCAAGGGCCAGTGTATTTTGAATATCAAAAACCGACGCTTCATAGTTTCCCAGAAGGTAGTAGGCAGTGGCGCGTTTGTTCCATCCTTCGGCATAACCTGGATCAATTTCAACGATTTCGCCGAACGCTAGTATCGAAAGCTTAAATGCACCGCGATTCATGGCGTTGATGCCAATGGACATCCGCTTACTGATTTGCCCATCGTCGTGGTGTATCCAGGCCGTCCAGATGGATTGCTCGATATCTGCCGCTTCATCGCTATCCGCGGTTTGCTGCAGGCGTGCGAAGAGGGCATCCAGCATGGCGTCATTCTGGTCGGCCTTAAGGCCAGGCGGAGCGAGAAGAGAAAATAATATTGCGAGGACAGTAAATTTAATCATTGATCAATCCTATAGCAGGCAGAGCGTCAACCCAAGAAACCGGCAGCAGACTGGTTGGGTATTAATTGTATAAATCTATGTTTTCCCCCCATAAGGGGCCGAACTATGTATATAGGAAGTGTCTTCAAATTTGGAAGTTGCACGTTAGATTTAAACTGATTCCATAACAGCATGTATTGAAAGGAGCATGGTCTTTTCGAGTGCCAGAATTTGGGGAGCTACAAGCCCAAAAAGGTATCGCGAGAAATGGTTACAAGATGAAATTTTTTGGGCAAAGTTTAAGATATCGAATTATGTTTTTGATCGTGTTGGTCGCTTTGCCCATCGCGATTTTTGACGTGTATAAAGAGACTCAGGCAAAACAGGAAAACATCATCAAGGCCACCGAAGACCTGACCCGCTCATCCGACGCTGTGGTTGGTAAAGTGCACGACCTGATTGAGACATCCCACGAACTGCTGACTACCCTTGCCGGGGTGAAAGAAATATCAAGCGGTAACATTGAGGCCTGCACAAACCTGCTACAAGAAGTGGGCGCCCGTTATACCAAATACAGTAATTTTTCTGTGGTCAATGAAGATAAATACATCGTCTGCAGTTCCGGCCCCCTGCCCAAGCCTGTCCTTGTGGCTCATTCCCCAAATATAAACCAGGCCTTCGCGACAGGAAAATTCGCCGTCAGTCCTTTTAAATTCGGGGTTCTATCCGGCAAACCGATTTTGGTTTTTTCCGAGCCCCTTTTAGATCAAAACAAAGTTGTCGGAACGGTTAACACAGGACTTAATCTTACCTGGGTTGCGGGATATTTCTCATCAGTGTTCAAGCACAAAGGTGAGCAGATGGTGATGTTTGATGATGGGGGCGTGGTTCTTGCGTCTTATCCCAATGGCTCTTTTCCTGTAGGCATTACCATTAGCGAGGTCGGTATTCCCCACCTTGCCCGTGATGTAAAAAAGGGTACGGGTACGTTCAAGCTTGAAAGTGGCGAGGAAATGATAGGGGTGGTTGCGGTCATTCCGCATATTCCCAAGGGGGCGAATGTCGTTTCCTTCACATCATTGGATAGCCTGGAAAGCGTGTTCCTGATGGATCTGTACCAGCGTTTGATGATCGTCGGGTTTCTCACAACACTATCGTTGATTCTGGCCTGGGGAGGCGCCAGGGCTTTGCTTATTAATCCCATTAACCGGCTCGTGGTTTTATCAGAGGCCCTGGCCAAGGGAAACCTGAAGGCTCGTTCCGATGTTTCTGCCGATATGGGTGAACTGGGTCGCTTGGGACAAACCTTCGATCAAATGGCCGATGCTCTGGACACCCGGACTGCCGCTATGGAACAGGCCAGAGAGGCCATGCTGGATAGTGAAACGAAATTACGTGCAATTTTCCAATCGAGCGGCACGACGGCGATAATCTCCAGTGATGATGAGGGAAATATTGTAAGTTGGAATCCAGGTGCTGAAAAGGTGTTCGGGTACAACGAAAAAGAAATCCTCGGCCAACCCACGACACGGATCATCCCCGACCGTTATAAGGGCGCCCATTCAAAAGGGTTAAGCCGTGTCGTTGAAACCGGTGCTTACAAGATTATCGGCAAGACCGTTGAATTATCAGGTTTGCACAAGGACGGACACGAGGTGCCCGTGTCCTTGTCCCTGGGGGCTTGGGAAGTTGGCCAGCGAAAATATTTTAGCGCTATCATCAATGACATAACGGTGCGCAAACAATCTGAAAAGAAAATCAATCAACTCGCCTATACGGATTACTTCACTGGTATGCCCAATGAAGCGTTTTTCCTAGAACGGCTGAATGAAAATATCGATCAGAACTGTCAGGGTTTTGTCGCCTCGATTGAACTTTCGGGCATGGGTGACATTGTTGGTACGTTCGGCCTGGAAGCATCTGAATTGATCATTTACGAGACCGGTAAGCGTCTTAATGAACAGATGAATCCTTTATCTGTCGTTGCCAGGACGGGAGAGCGTCTGTTCAAGGTTCTCTACATATCTGATGATGAAAATGAAATTGCCCATTTGGCTGCCATTGCCGAACGGTTTTACCAGGTCGCTTCTGATAGTTTTGATTTGATGGGATCAAGCGTGTTTGTTCATGTATCCATGGGCATCAGCCTCATCGACCGTGAAGAATCAACGGCAAAATTATTGCTGACAGATGTCGAAATCGCCCTTCATGAAGCGAAAAACTCGATAACAAGCAGCATTGTCTTTTTTGAAGACTCTATCAAAAAGCAGCTCGTAAGAAGCACCCAGATCGTTGCATGGTTGCGATCAGCTATTGAAAACAGCGAATTCAAACTATTTTTTCAGCCTCAGTTCAACCTCAAGACAAACACCATCGTCGGTTGCGAGGCGCTTATTCGCTGGCCGCAGAGTTCACAGGAATGGATTTCCCCGGGAGAATTCATTCCGATTGCCGAAAGATCCGGCCTGATCGAGGAAATAACCACCTGGACCGTTGATAATGCCTGCATGACAGCTGCGTCCTGGCTTTCAGAACAGGATTTGAAGATCAGAGTAGGCGTCAACATTTCGGCCGAAGAGCTTGCTTCCCCGGAATTCCTTCGTTACGTGACCAACTTTATTCAGGTATCCGGGTTACCCGCCGAGCTGCTTGAAATCGAAATAACCGAAACGGCCCTGATGAAAGACGTGGTTATGGCGACCCGGAACCTGCGCAAGATACGTGACATGGGCGCCTCTATCGCCATCGACGACTTTGGCACCGGACAGGCGTCACTTGCGTATTTGAAAAATTTCCCCATCGACCGTTTGAAAATTGATCAATCGTTTGTCAATGGCGCGCCGACCAACAAGACCGATCAGGAAATCATTGTCTCGATTGTCAATCTGGCCCACTCACTTGGACTGGAAGTCATTGCAGAGGGGGCCGAAGAGGAAGAGCATATTAAATTGCTTGTCGCCCTTGGTTGTGATGAGGTGCAGGGGTTTTATATCGCAAAGCCCATGCCTGCAGAAGAATTTGTGGATTTTGTAAAGGCTTATCGATAATCGTCTCGAAGATGTGACAGTTCGCTGAACCGTCAACAAGGAGGGGGTAATGGTAGGCAGCGGTTCGCGAGCAGGCGGAAATTTTTTAACCGGTACGACAGAAGACAATCCGCCACTGGCGGCGGCACTTCTGGTTGGCTCCTTGTTCCTGCTTGGTTTACAGGACGTCTTGATCAAATTTACCAGCTCTGACCTTTCTTTATGGCATTTTCAGTTCTTCCGGGCGTTCTTCAATATGTCGCTGTTGTTGATTTTTCTGCGTGGATTGCCGCCGACACCAAAGCGCTTTTGGGCAGTGGCGCTGCGCAGTTTTTTGCTGTGCGGGGCGATGGTTTGCTTTTTCTCGGGCATACCGTTTTTAAGCCTGGCTGATATCGCCGCCGGTTTGTATGTGTTCCCCCTGTTTATTGCCGTACTGTCGGGGCTGGTGCTTGGCGAAAAAGTTGGCCCCCGCAGGGTGATCGCGATTTTGATCGGCTTTAGCGGCACCCTGCTTATTCTCAAGCCCGGTACAGACAGTTTTACGCCTTTCTCCCTGATGCCTGTTTTCGCCGCCATGTTCTATGCCTGCACAATTCTTACGACGCGCAAGCTTTGCCGCGATGAGTCACCCGTTACCCTGGCGTTTGGCGTCGCCATCGCCTTTCTGATTTTGGGTTTCCTCGGCCTGCTTTCATTCAGCAATCAGCCGTTTGCCGAAATGGCCCAGGCATGGCCTTATCTTTTTACGGGTTGGCACAGCATCGATCTGTGGGTTTACGGGATTATCGCGATCTGTTCGGCGCTCAATGTATCGGCCAACGTCAGTCTGGCCAAAGCCTATCAAACTGCTGAGGCCAGCTGGCTGGCTCCCTTTGATTATTCATACCTGGTGTTTGCGACTTTTTGGGGGATCGTGATCTGGGGTGATGTGCCCGATGGTTTGATGGTCATCGGCATGATCCTGATCGCAGGATCAGGCGGCTTCGTCGCCTGGCGGGAACGTCAGGAAGCCAAAGTCCCGATCACCCGCTGATCTGCCTGTATGGGATTGTGCCAAGGCGATTTGGGAATTGAATGTGGCAAATAGGGCGTGCCGTGGTTGAAGGGCCACGCTATTGCCTATTCAGTATCAGGATATTCCCACCAGCCACGCCTGTGTTTAACGGGCTGTATTTGCATGTCTCGTTTCATGCGATGTAGGTGAGATCGAAACGTATTCTGTTTTAGGTTATGATTTATGGTACAACATTGGTCGTATAGTTCTTTTGAGGAAACAGGCTTGCCATATTCTTTCAAAATTTTAAGAATTTTATTTTCAATCAAGATGCGGTCGAAACTGTTTTTTCGGGTAACTTCCCGAGTGGATAGATTGTCGTGCCGTATTCGTTGCAGTAATCGTTGTATCGCGAGTTTCTCTGCGGTTAAGTCGGTAATTTGATACCCTATCTCTTCAAGTTGTTTGAGGAGAGCTGTTTCCGCAGCTATAAAATTTGTTTTTTCCATGCTTGTTGCGTTTCACTTTTTTGCAACGAATAATAAACTTGTTATAATAAAAACTGATTTATTTTCAAGCGTTTATTTACATTGACAGTAGTTCAACGATGTGATAACAACAACGAAATTCGTTGTTGTTATCACATCGTTGCAGTAGTACAATATATTTTATTGCGATTTTAATGAATCTGGCGTTATAAGATAGTTAATAACCCCCGCCCCGCCTCTCCATGGAAGCGCATATGGGCGGGTTTTCTTTGCCTAATCCTAGGAATTAGCTCTGGCTCGTAAACCGTTTACCAAACCCGGACTGACTGTAGAAGATCAGCTTAAGGTTATGATCTCACGTGGTATGGGTGTGGCGGATGCTAAGGAGGCAGAGTTTTACCTTGAGCATATAGGCTATTATCGTCTCTCTGGTTATACACATCCCTTTAAAACAGGTGGGGTTGGACCCGACAAAAATGATTTTAAGGACGGGACAACCTTTGAAGAAGTTCTTGATCGGTACATCTTTGATAGAAAACTTCGCCTTCATGTAATGGATGCAGTGGAGCGGGTTGAGATTGCAATTAGATCAGCCTTGTCTAACTCCATTGCTACGCGTCATGGCCCTCACTGGTATTTAGACCCAGATTTGTTCAATTGTGATTCTGTTGATGATAACGGTAACGCTTTGTTTCTTCATGGCAGTTACATTACCGAAATTAAAAAGCAGATTGACCATCGGCGTCGTGGTCAAAACTCGGATGTGTTTATCAAGCACTATTACGATGAATATGATAACCCTGAAATGCCTCCATCATGGATGATTTTTGAGTCTGTTTCTTTTGGCGTTATCTCGAGAACGTTTAAGTTTTTGGCGTATTCTGAACATAAAAGAATTTGTGATGATTTTGGATTGCGGCATGACGCCCTGAGCTCCTGGGTTCACAGCATCTCATATGTTCGAAATTTATGTGCCCATCATTCGCGATTATGGAACCGTAAATTTACGATCAAGCCATATGCTGCAAAAGCCTATAGAGCTGACCTCAAACCAAATGATAAAATTTACGCCCAGTTATTTGTGATGCAAATCCTTCTTGAGAGGATTGCGCCAGAGAATCATTGGGCCTTACGGTTAGCTGAGTTATTTGATGAGCATCCAAATATTCCGTTAGGGTCAATGGGTTTTCCGGCAAATTGGAGGGAGCGTAATATATGGAGGTTGAAAGAAGAACAGGATTCGGCAGGCTTTCCACTTTGGAAGAAGATATATAGATGTTTCTTTTCCAAGTTGGACTAGCCTCTGGGTGAGTTATAAGCCTTCTAAAAAAGAGGATTTACCTAATAATAGAAAAGGCGTAAAGCCGGAACCCTCCGCGAACAACTGCACGGGTTTTGCACGGGTTTAAATGATAAAAAACGCTTTTGTTCGGTGTATGTTGCCATAAACCCAAACATCATATAATGCCCGAAACCCTGAAAAAGTCTTTATTTTCAAAGGGGATAAATGGTGCCGCCGGACAGAATTGAACTGTCGACCTCGCCATTACCAATGGCGCGCTCTACCCCTGAGCTACGGCGGCTTAAATTGGGGTGCCGAATGATTATTCGACCGCGCCTGTGGGCGTTCCTCAGGCGTGAAGGCGCGCACAATGCCATAGCGCTTGTTTCCTTGCAAGCGTCCCTTGACGAAGATTTTTTCAGGCTCCACCATGGGCAACGATATAGTGAATTCGGAAATACAAACGATGTCGGAAAACAAGACCGAAAAGCCAGTGCGCAATGCGGGCGAACCTGCCGGGCGGCACCATAAAAGGGTGGAAGAACGCCGCGAGCGGCAGGCCGAAGCCCTGCGCGCAAATCTGAAAAGGCGCAAAGTTCAGGTCCGTCAACAGCGAACACCGGCTGACAAGGATCAGTAGAATCCCGGCACGATGATGGTTTCGGTGCTTGTTCAGGACCACGCCATAGAGTAAAAATCCCTTGCGAAGTGATTGTTTTTTTTGATTTTTGGCATGTTGGACCCCCATGGACCGAATACTGATTCGCGGCGCCAGGCGATTAACCGGCACGATCCACATCGGCGGCGCTAAAAATGCAGCCTTGCCACTACTGGCTGCCTGTTTGCTGTCAGAGAAGACGCTGACCCTGTCCAACCTGCCCCATCTGGCCGATGTCTCGACCATGGCCCACTTGCTGGCTGATTTTGGCGTCAAAATCTCCATGAACGGCACCAGTGGTGGCGGCGGCAATCATGGCCGGGTGTTTGAACTTAATGCCGCCGATGTCAGCAAAACCACGGCCCCTTATGATCTGGTTCGCAAAATGCGCGCCTCGGTGCTGGTGCTTGGTCCCCTGCTGGCCAGATTTGGCAAGGCCAGGGTGTCCTTGCCCGGCGGTTGCGCCATCGGCACCCGACCGGTCGACCTGCACTTGAAGGCGCTTGCCCAAATGGGCGCGGAAATAGAACTTAATGAAGGCTATATTGAAGCCGCCGCCCCGGACGGACTGAAAGGGGCCCATATCGTCTTTCCCATGGTCACTGTCGGCGGCACCGAAAATTTACTCATGGCGGCGGCGCTGGCAGACGGTGAAACCACCCTTGCCAATGCGGCGCGCGAACCGGAAGTCACGGATCTGGCCCACTGCCTTGTCGCCATGGGTGCCGAAATTGACGGTATCGGCAGCGACACCTTGCGCATTATCGGTAAAAAAGAACTGCACGGTGCCGATTACACCGTCGTCCCGGACCGCATTGAGACCGGCAGTTACGCCGTCGCGGCGGCGGTCACCGATGGCGACCTGACCCTGAAAGGCACCCGACTGGACCTGATCGACGCGGTCGCCGATATTCTCAGGCAGGCCGGTGTTGAAATCAGCGAAGTTGATGACGGCATTCGGGTGCGCAGGGGGGCAGGGGGGCTTAAGGGCGTCGATGTGATGACCGAACCCTATCCGGGCTTTCCCACCGATATGCAGGCCCAGTTGATGGTTTTGATGTCGGTCGCCCAGGGGGCGTCAATGATGACCGAAACCATTTTTGAAAACCGCTACATGCATGTGCCTGAATTGTCGCGCATGGGCGCGGACGTCAATGTGCACGGCGCGTCGGCCATTATTCGTGGTGGAAGCGGCCTGAAAGGCGCGCAGGTTATGGCGACGGACCTCAGGGCATCCGTCTCACTCGTCCTGGCAGCCCTGGCGGCAGAGGGCGAGACGGAAATCAACCGCGTCTACCACCTGGACAGGGGGTATGAGCGGCTCGAAGAAAAACTCGCCGCCTGTGGCGCAGATATAGAACGGGTCAAATGATTGACCCGAATACAAGAAGGTTCGTGCAACCTGCCCCCAAGTAAGGCAATTATGCTGCCCCAGGTCTTAAGGGATCGATGAAAAAATCAGCCGTCAAATGTTTCCGTTTGACGGTTGTTAGATCTAGTCGATAGCAACCAGGTTTTCAGCCGAGCTACGTCCACCATCCCCGGGAACGAGTTCGAATTCTACTTTTTGACCTTCGCGAAGCGTATCCATGCCAGCCTTTTGAACGGCAGAGATATGTACGAAAGCGTCATTGCCCCCTTCTTCAGGTTCAATAAAACCAAACCCCTTTGTCGGGTTAAACCATTTAACAGTACCAACAGACATTTTTTTACTCACTTTTTGTGTCACAGACAGCGCAAAAATAGCGCAACAAAGGCTCCCCATCAAGCTTTTGCGAATCGTTTGCTAGCACGAAATGGGGATGAATCCCACTAATTTCGGCAATATTTTCAACTAAAGGATTGAATAACCAAGGTTCTTGGTCCTTTTTCTAATCATTCTTGAGTTTAACCCTCAACTTTACTGATCAAAGAGCAGGCCCTTGAACAGGCTGGTTAAAGCGGTAAAAACCCTTTATTAAGCCTTGAATATTTTGATGATCCGAGGAAGTGATGTCCAAGCCTGAAGAAAAACTTGTCCTGGCCCTGCCCAAGGGACGTATCCTTAAAGAAGTGATGCCCCTGTTGCATGCCGCCGGAATAGAGCCCGAACCGGCTTTTAGCGATGAGGGTGCGCGTCAGTTGCGTTTCGCAACAAACAGGCCCGGTCTTGATATCATCCGGGTGCGCAGCTTTGATGCGGCGACCTTCGTCGCCTTCGGGGCCGCCCATCTTGGCATTGTCGGTGGCGACGTGCTGATGGAATTTGATTATCCTGAAATCTATGCACCCCTTGATCTGGGCATTGGTTACTGCCGCATGGCCGTCGCCGAACCCAAGGAAATGGTAGGCAATGATGACCCGACAACCTGGAGCCATGTTCGTGTCGCCACCAAATACCCGGCGATCACCAGCCGTCACTTTGCGCGCCGCGGTGTTCAGGCAGAATGCATCAAACTAAACGGGGCCATGGAACTGGCGCCGATACTGGGATTGTGTCGCCGCATTGTCGATTTGGTGTCCAGCGGCGATACCTTGCGCGCCAACGGGCTTGTCGAGATTGAACACATTGCCGAAATCACCTCGAGCCTGACGGTCAACAGAGCGGCCTGGAAAACCCGCCCTGACGAAATCGGTCAGTTGATCGAGGATTTCCGCAAGGCGCTGGCTAAATCCCAACCAGTGCTCGAGACGGTCTGATGACGACCCGCCTGAAGACGGCCGACAATCATTTCGCCGACGCCTTTGCGACATTCCTGACGGCCAAGCGCGATAACGAGGCGGATGTGAACGATACGGTCACGACCATCCTTGCCGATGTGCGGGCCCGTGGCGACGCAGCGGTTGTCGAGTTGACCCGGCGCTTCGATGGTTTTGAGTTGAGCACAGACGGGATGGCCATCGGCGCGGATGAAATCGACGCCGCGATGAAACAGTGCGATCCTGCATTGCTGGCGGCACTTGAACTTGCCGCCGAGCGTATTTCCGATTTTCATAAACGCCAGATACCCGAAGATCTGGATTACGCCGATGCCGCCGGCATACGTCTGGGTTATCGGTGGACGGCTGTCGCCGCTGCCGGATTGTACGTTCCGGGTGGCACCGCTGCCTACCCGTCGTCCGTGTTGATGAACGCCCTGCCGGCAAAGGTCGCCGGCGTTGAGCGCCTGGTCATGGTGGTGCCGACGCCGGGCGGTGTGCTCAATCCACTGGTCCTGGCGGCTGCCCGCGTCGCCGGTATTGACGAGATTTACCGTATCGGCGGTGCCCAGGCCGTCGGCGCCCTGGCTTACGGCACAGCCACCATTGCCCCGGTCGACAAGATCGTTGGCCCTGGAAACGCTTACGTAGCGGCTGCCAAGCGGCAGGTCTTCGGAACTGTCGGCATCGATATGATTGCCGGTCCTTCGGAAATTTTGGTTGTTGCCGACGCTGACAACGACCCGAACTGGATTGCCATGGATTTACTGTCCCAGGCAGAGCACGATAAATTAGCGCAAGCGATCCTGATAACTGATGATGAGGGTTTTGCGGAGCGCGTCGCGGCGGCAGTTGAGGGGGCGCTAAAAACTTTGCCCAGGGCCGATATCGCAGGCCAGAGTTGGCGCGATTTTGGCGCCCTTATCGTTGTTGGTAATTTGGATGAAGCGATCCCTTTGATTGACCGCATTGCCCCTGAACATCTTGAATTGGCGGTTGCTGATCCTGACAGGTTGGCGGCAAGGGTGTGCAACGCCGGAGCCATCTTCCTTGGCCGGTACGCCCCTGAGGCACTGGGGGATTATCTGGCCGGTCCCAATCACGTCCTGCCGACCGATGGCAGCGCCCGGTTCTCGTCGGGGTTGGGAGTGCTTGATTTCCTCAAGCGAAGTTCCCTCATTGGCGCCGATGCCGAAAGTCTGGCCACTGTCGGCCCCGCCGCTGTTTTGCTGGCCGAAGCAGAGGGCCTGGACGCGCACGCCCGCTCCATCGCCCTGCGACTGAACCGGCGCTCAGAGGAATAATCCCGCCGTGGCAGACCAGCAAAGGATAGCGGAAATATTCCTGGACGAACGCAGCGTCGTCAGCCGCTCCGCACAAGTCGACCACGAACGCAAAGTGGCGATTTATGATTTGCTTGAAGAAAACCGCTTTAAGCTGACCGGCGATTTTCCTGGCCCCTTCCACCTGCATCTGTCAATTGCCGAAAACCGGCTGATCTTTGATGTCAGGGATACCGATGATAAGGAATTGGCGCGCTTTACCCAGCCTCTTAGCCCTTTGCGGTCGGTCGTCAAAGACTACTTCATGGTCTGTGACAGCTATTTCAAGGCCATCAAAGTCTCTTCCCCCTCGCAGATCGAAGCCATCGATATGGGTCGCAGGGGGCTGCACAACGAGGGTGCGGATATTCTTAAAGAACGGCTTGCCGAAAAAGTTGATATTGATACAGACACGGCAAGGCGCCTGTTCACCCTGATTTGTGTTCTTCATATCAGGGTGTAGAGGATGTCAGATCTTCCTTCAGCCGTCCTGTTTTCCTGCACCATGAATTCGGTGCGTTCGCCCATGGCCGAAGGTATTCTCAAACATCTGCACGGACATCGTATTTATGTTGATTCTGCGGGTGTCAGACAGGGTGAAATCGACGGGTTCGTTATTGAAGTCATGGACGAGATCGGTATCGAGATTTCCAAACACAATTCCAAAACCTTTGATGACCTTGAAGATGACTCCTTTGACATTGTCATTTCGCTATCGCCGGAAGCCCAGCATAAAGCGGTCGAAATGACCCGCGTCATGGCTTGTGAGGTCGAATTCTGGAACACATTTGACCCGACGATTATTGAAGGTAGCCGGGAAATCAGGCTCGATGCCTACCGTCAGGTTCGCGATCAACTGATGGCAAAAATAAAAGCGCGTTTCCCCGTCGAGGCGGCGGCTCACGTTTGACGACCAATAAAACAAGGAAATAACTTGACCAAACCGGCTTACAACGTCACTTATGTGGCCGATTTAAATAAATGAGAGCGCAATGGCGAAAGAAGAGCTTTTAGAATTCTCCGGTATCGTTAAGGAACTTCTCCCTAACGCGATGTTCCGCGTCGAATTGGATAACGGCCACGAAGTGCTTGCCCATACGGCTGGCAAGATGCGGAAGTTTCGTATTCGCGTGCTCGCCGGTGACAGGGTCAACGTGGAAATGACCCCGTACGACTTGTCCAAGGGTCGGATCACCTTCCGTTTCAAATAATCTGGTTTTCGGGGGTCATGTGCGATGACAGTTTCCGAAAAAGAAATGCCCCGTTTGATACTGGCATCAAGCTCGCCCAGGCGCGTTGACTTGCTTGCCCAGATCGGAATTTTCCCTGACAAGATCGTTCCGGCGGATATCGACGAAACCCCCTTGAAAAATGAATTGCCGAGCGCCCTGGTGCAACGACTGGGCGCGGCCAAGGCTGCCGCCGTAGCCGGTGATTATTCCGGCGACTGTATTCTTGGCTGCGATACGGTGGTGGCGGTCGGGCGACGTATACTAAACAAGGCCGAAACGGCAGAGGACGCCCGGCGTTTCCTGACATTGCTGTCAGGGCGTCGCCACCGGGTTCTGGGCGGCCTGACAGTCATTGGCCCGGATGGTCGGGCCCATCACCGGCTGGTGAGTACGGCAGTGGCCTTCAGGAGGCTCGAGAAGGGCGATATTGACGCCTACATCGCATCTGATGAATGGCACGGCAAGGCGGGCGGTTACGCCATTCAGGGCCAGGCTGCGGCTTTTGTCAGAAAAATTATCGGATCCCACTCCAATGTTGTCGGTCTGCCGTTGTTCGAGACTGCGCAGTTGCTTAAAGGGTTGGGTTAAATCGTGACGAAAGTGGACGAGATTTTGATCGAAGTCCGCCCGGGACGAACACGCACCGCCTGTCTTGGTGCAGGCAGGCTGATTGAACTGATCGTGGAAGACGATCATCACCGCAGCCTTATTGGCAATATTTATCTCGGTCGGGTCGAGAAGGTTATCGGCTCGCTGAATGCCGCCTTCCTCGATCTGGGGCTTGAACGTTCGGGTTTTCTCGCCCTGGCAGAGGCCCGGCCCATCGGCACGAAGGGCAGCGCCCATGAGTCGATCTCGAGCTATCTGTGTGAAGGCGACAAGGTTGTTGTGCAAATTCTCCGCGATGCCTTTGAGGACAAAGGCCCCAAGTTGACGACCCGGCTGGCGCTTAGTGCAGGCTCGGTCGTCCTCACGCCCGGTGACCCGGCGATCCGGATTTCCAAACGCATAAACGATGCTGATAAACGCGATCACCTTCAAACCATGCTGGCCGAACTGGCCGGCCCGGAAGAGGGCTTCGTTGTGCGGACGGCGGCCCGGGACGCATCGGATGAAGCCATTGCCCGTGATGTTGCGGGTCTTCGTGAGGACTTCTTGAACTTGCAATCCGCCGCTGCTGCAGGCTCCCCGCCAACCTTGCTGCAGGCCGAACCGGACGCCGTCATTCGTGCCCTTCGTCAGGATGTGGCGCGGGTTGTCGTTGATGACACGGCGGTATTCCTGAAGACCAAGGCACTACTTGAAAAACAGGCCCCGGATCAGCTTCCACGGCTGGTCCTGCATCAGGGCGCAAAATTGCTGTTGGGCGATGAACAGGTGGTTGATGATCTGGAACAGGCTCTTGCCGGTGAAATTTCATTACCATCGGGTGGCTCGGTTATTTTCAGCGAAACACCGGCCCTTATCGCCATTGATGTCAATGTCGCGGGAACCACAGGGGGAGGGCGCGAACAAGCGGCCCTGAAAACCAACCTCGAGGCGGCTAAAGACATTGCCAGGCAGATCAGATTACGTAATTTGAGCGGTTTGCTGGTTATCGATTTCGTCTCCATGAAAAGCCATGATAACGGGGCAAAACTTCTCGATGTCTTGCGCGATGCCGTTGCCGGCGATCCGCAACAGGTTTTCGTTGGCGGTTTTACCCGTTTCGGTTTGGTTGAACTGACTCGCAAACGCGCCCGTCCTTCGCTGGCCACTATTCTGGGTGGTCCATGTCCAATATGTGGGGGAAGCGGAAACGGGCTATCGCCGGAAACTGTCGCTTATCGTGCCCTGGATCGCTTGGCCCAGGAAGCGGACTGGGAGCCTTCAGAGGCCCTGCAATTGATCGCCGGGCAACGTCTTGTCGATATTTTGGCGGGGCCTCTTAAGGGTGCCTTGCAGGGGTTGGAGGAACGTCTGGGCCGCAAAGTCGCCATAACCCCGGATGCAAAACGGGGCGATGGCGAATATGAAATCGCCCGGATTGCTAAGAAAATTTAAGGAGCAAAACCAATGGCTGAAATCATCACCTTGAAAACGGCGGCGTCTGAAAAGGGGTGCCCCATGTGCTCGAAGCCGGAAAAACCCGATTTTCGCCCGTTTTGTTCCAAACGTTGTGCCGATCTGGATCTTGGCAAGTGGCTAAAGGAGGACTACCGGATCGCTTCACAGGAAGAAGCCGATCTTGATGATGACAGCTTCGAGCAGGAATAACGGAAAGCCTGAAAAAGTTTAAATTAAAGCCCGTTCAGGGATGCTGGACAGCCCCCATTATTTCTTTTATAAGCCTCTCTCTGACCCAGTGCCCGGGTAGCTCAGTTGGTAGAGCAGCGGATTGAAAATCCGCGTGTCGGTGGTTCAAATCCGCCCCCGGGCACCATTTTTTCCTCAATAAAATCAATAATTTAGATGTTTGTTCCTTGATTGAGCAATTCAAGTCAAGGTGCGTAACAAGGTGCGTTTGCACGATGCAATAGAGCTCCTCCTTCACCAAACACGCATCGTGAGACCTATTCCCCCCGAAGGCAGAGGTCACAGGTTCGAATCCTGTCGGGTGCGCCA
>JABJHA010000042.1 GCA_018662005.1 Rhodospirillaceae bacterium
CGGCACTGGAGCAAATCAAGGTCTGGGGCATTGACGGTATTTCAACATCGCTTGCTTCAATCAATAAAAGAATCGCCGGGAAGTTGGCAAATCTTGGCTTTAAATTACCAGAGGACGCCCAGCGTTCACCCCACATGTTTGGCGCCGTATTGCCGGGTCACTATGATGGTAATCTGGTTTCCGAACTGGCGGGCAGGAACATTTACATCAGCCAACGTGGCAACGCCTTGCGCTTCGCCCCTCATTTGCATGTTAATGATCAGGATGTTGATCGTCTTCTGAATGCACTGGAAGAGATGGTTGTTTAATGAAAATTCCGCTTTATCAAATTGATGCTTTTGCCGAACAGCCTTTCGCCGGAAACCCGGCTGCTGTTTGCCCATTGGACGCGTGGCTGGGGGATGACGTCATGCAATCCATCGCCATCGAAAACAACCTGTCGGAAACCGCCTTTCTGGTCGGCGGTGGTGGCGCTTACGACCTGCGCTGGTTCACCCCGGCCCACGAGGTTGATCTGTGCGGCCATGCGACACTAGCTTCCGCCCATGTGGTGCTCAATACCCTGGAGCCGGACTGCGACGAAGTTCGCTTTTCAACCCGCAGCGGTGATTTGTTCGTCAAGCGTGATGGCGAGCGCCTTTTAATGAATTTTCCGGCAATCGAGAACACGCCGACGCAAACGCCCGAAGGGTTGGAGCAGGCTATCGGCGTCAACATTGAACAAACCCTGACATCCAATCAGGATCTGATGGTTGTCGTCGCCGATGTGCAAGCCATCCTGAACCTTGATCCGGATTTCGATTTCCTCGCCACACAAATTAAGGAGCGTGGCCTGATCGTCACCGCACCCGGCGATGACTGTGATTTTGTCTCCCGCTTTTTCGCCCCCCAGGCGGGCATCAAGGAAGACCCGGTGACAGGTTCCGCCCATTGCCAGATGGTGCCTTTCTGGTCGGCGCGCCTGGGCAAGAAGTCCCTGTTGGCGCGGCAACTTTCCACCCGCGGCGGAACCCTTTATTGCGAGGATGCCGGTGACAGGGTAATGCTTGCGGGGAAGACGATTCCATTTTTGGAAGGCGCGATAACCCTATGACCTTGTCACTTTCTTTGGACGAACTGGAACAAGCGTCCCGGCGTGTCTATGCGCACATGCAGCCAACCCCGCAATACGCCTGGCCACTGCTCGCCCAAAGAACCGGCTGTGAGGTTTGGGTCAAACACGAAAATCATACCCCCATCGGCGCCTTTAAGGTTCGTGGCGGCCTTAATTACATGCAGTGCCTGAAAGAAGAACAACCCTGCGTTTCTGGCGTTATCTCCGCAACCCGGGGCAACCACGGCCAGAGCATCGGATACGGTGCCCGGGTCACCGGCATGGCGGCGACGATCCTGGTGCCATTTGGCAACAATCCGGAAAAGAACGACGCCATGCGGGCTTTGGGGGTTGAACTCATTGAGCACGGCGAGGATTTTCAGGAAGCCGCCGAACATGCCCAGACCCTGGCCACGACCAAGGGCTTGCATATGGTGGCGTCGTTTCATCCATGGCTGGTTGCCGGTGTTGCTTCTTACGGCCTTGAATTATTCCGCGCCACTGCTGATTTGGGTGCCGATCTGGATGCGGTCTTTGTCGCCTTGGGAATGGGTTCGGGAATCTGCTCCCTGATTCAGGCGCGCAATGCCCTGGGACTGAAAACAAAAATATATGGCGTTGTTTCCGAAAACGCCCCGGCCTATGCGCTGTCATTCAGGGAAGGCAAGGTGGTGACGACTGAAAGTGCAGACACCCTTGCTGACGGCGTCGCCTGTCGCTCGCCAAACGAGATGGCGGTTGAGACAATTCTTGATGGAGCCGCCGACATCATCACGGTTAGTGAGGATGAAATTCTGGTGGCCATGAGCCATTACTTCACCGACACGCATAATGCTGCCGAAGGGGCGGGCGCGGTACCGCTGGCTGCACTGCTGCAACGACGCAGCGAATTTGCCGGAAAACGGGTTGGGCTGATACTATCGGGTGGAAATCCTGATAAAGCATTGATGATGCAGGCACTGGAAAGTGGAGAATAAGACACATGACCGAAGAACTGTTTCGTGACGATGGTTACCTGAAAGAATGCGAAGCGGTGGTGAGCGGCGTCCATGAAGGTGGTATCGAGCTTGATCGCACGGTCTTCTATTACACAAGCGGTGGCCAGCCGGGTGACACCGGTACGCTGACAAGCGCTGGTGGTGTTTCCGTCGATATTATCGATACCCGCAAGGATCGAGACAGCGGCGCCTATCTTCATGTTCCGGCGGAAGGCTCGGCTGCTTTTTCTGTCGGTGAAAAAGTGACGGCCATGATCGATTGGCAAAGACGGCATCGGTTCATGCGTATGCACACCTGTATGCATCTGTTGTGCAGCGTCATTGACGGCGGCGTCACCGGCGGTTCAATCGGAGAATCCAAGGGGCGCATCGACTTCGACCTTCCTGTCCTTGATCTGGACAAGGAAGCCATTGCCGCCCAAATCAACCAGCGTATTGATGAAAACCTGCCCGTTACCTCGTCGTGGATCAGTGATGAGGAAATGGCCTCGAATATGGATATGGTTCGCACCATGTCGGTCAAGCCGCCCAGTGGTCAGGGCCGGGTTCGCCTGATCAATGTTGAAGGGGTAGACCTGCAACCTTGCGGGGGCACCCATGTCAAAGCGACGGGAGAGATTGGCAGGGTCCGTGTCGGCAAGATAGAAAACAAGGGCAAGCACAACCGGCGCGTCAATCTGCATTTCGTCGAGTAGCCCGAGTAGCCTATGACAATCGTCATCAATCACGCCCGCGGCAAGGTCGATATGGGCCATATCCGCGATCTGTTCACGGAATATCATGAGTGGCTGGGGGTTGATCTGTGCTTTCAGGGTTTCGGGACCGAAATGAAAAACCTGCCTGGCAAGTATGCCGAGCCACAGGGATGTCTTCTACTGGCGCGTGAAGAAGAAGAGGTCATCGGCGGGGTTGGCCTTTGGCCGCTGGATGAAGGCGTCTGCGAAATGAAGCGGCTTTATGTGCGCCCGCCCTGGCTTGGTCAGGGGCAGGGGCGAAAATTGGCGCACGCTATTATTGAGCAGGCTCGTGAGCGTGATTATCGGCGCATGTGTCTGGATACGTTGCCGCAGTTGACCGCCGCGTTGTCGCTATACCGTTCACTCGGATTCGCAGATACAGCACCGTATTACAATAATCCCATTGATGGGGTCAGTTATCTGTCGCTCGACCTGACCTAAGAGGCGTTCTGCACCGAATCGTAAAAACGGCAGAAGTCCAAGGTATTTCGTCAATAATTTGTTATGATTTGAATGTTAGACTTTTTCGACTGGTGTTTGGTTTGTGCGTTGCAGCCGAATCCGGTTAGCATTACGGCTGCTTTAGGCAATGGGCGAAGGGGAAGCAAGTATCGTGATAATGTTGAACGTGTCGGGGCGGATCAAGGGATTCACGGTTTGCGTTGTAATGGCGCTCGGGCTTTCGGCCTGTGGCGGCGCCATGAATTCAGATCTGCTGCAAAATGCTTTTTGGGCCAATGGGCCGACCGGTAACAACACCGCCGCTGAGCTGGGCGTGGCAGAGTTGGCCAAGGGCAATTACATTGAGGCCGAAACCCATTTCCGCAGCGCCCTTAAAAAGAACCCGCAGGACGTCCACGCCTTGCTTGGTTTGGGAATGCTCTACCAGAATAATGGCCTGACCACCCGGGCCCGGCAAATGTACGAAGCCCTGTTGGCGATCAGGCCCGATGAGACCAATCAATTCGTCGTTTGGAAGAATTTGCAAACCCGTCCGATTTCAGAAATCGCCAGCGTCAACCTGGCGCTTATTGAAAGTGGTGGTGTGTTGACATCAATGGGCCGCGACAACGAACCACAGGGGCTTGCCGAACCGGGTATGGCCGATATGGGGCAACCGATTGCCGGTGCGCCAACACCAATGGCAATGACGGCACGGACTATGCCATCCATGCCCGCCCAGCAGGAAACTTTCGTCGATGCCGGGATGCCCCGATTTGCGGAAGCTGACAGTAATATCGTCTCGCGTTTTAAAACCCTGATCGCCTTGCGCGATCAAGGATTGATCACACCGGAAGAATTCAGCACCCGCCGTCAGGCCAACGTCGGTGCGTTGCTGCCGCTGACCTCGCCACCACCGGCAGCTGGGCTCGACCGCCCGGTGCCAAGCACGGAACAAATTTCCGGACGCCTGCGGGCGATCGGTCGCGGCCTTGAAATGCGGGCAATTTCTGTCGCCCAGCATTCTGCCGAACGATCGATGATTTTGGATGCGATGATGCCTGCCGCCCCGGTCTCGGTCGCCAATCCCGGGCGTCCGCCGCAAGGTCTCCTGCAGGCCGCTGACAGTGTTCGCTGGCTTGAACAGTTACGGGAGAGCAGCTTGATTACGTCGGACGAATATGCCCGCGAGCGTGGCGCCATTGAAGAATACATGAGCCCGGCGCCAGCTGCTCCGGCACCAATGATGGAAGTCGCACCTGTGCCATTGTCATCAAGCCCGGCCGAAACCGGGGTCCCTGTCCAACTCAGCGGGCCGCAACCGGCTGTGCATCTTGCCTCTTATCGTTCACGCAAGGATGCCGAACGGGGTTGGTCGCAATTGCGCCGCGCCCACAAGGCCGAGCTCTCCAGCCTGCAATCGGAAATCAGCGAGACCAATCTTGGCACCAAGGGCATCTTCTTTCGCCTTAAGGCGGGGCCGCTGCAAGACAAAAGCGCAGCCGACGGCCTGTGCCGCCAACTAAAGAGTCGCCGTCAATTCTGCGAAGTAACATTTATGAATGCTGGGTAGGGGTTATTTGTGGCCTCTCATTAAGGCTCAAGCCCCTCAAGCGCCGGGCGCTCACTCCGTTCGCTTGGCTTAAGCCTCTGGAAGTCAAGTTTCAAATGGCGACAGGAGCCATATCCGTAATAACCGGGCTCACATACTTTCTACCAAGCCCGCGACTGCGGGCCGCCGTCCCTGCGGCGAGCCAAGGGTTCGGAGAACCCGCCCGGCGCCTGAGGGGCAATAAAAAAAGAGGCAACATTATAACCCTAAAAGTCCCCGCGCCTCATCCACAGTCGCCGGATGCCGCTCGAATTCTGGACAAATATCGACAATTTGCGTGACCAGTTCGGCGTTGCTGTCGGCGAGGCGGGTTTTGTCGAATTTCAGATTATCTTCCAGCCCGGTACGGACATGACCACCCAGTTCCAGGCACCAACGGGCGACGGTTAACTGGTGACGGCCGATGCCGGCTGCTGTCCAGGTGGCATCCGGCATCAGGTCGTGTAATTCTGAAATACCGAATTCGAGAACCTGCCTGCGGGCGGGCAGGGCGTTGGGAATGCCCAGCACGAATTGCACATGGGGCGGGGATTTTAGCTGCCCTTTGTCAACCATCGCTTTGGTGTTGTAGAGCATGGCCATATCGAAGGCTTCAATCTCGGGCTTGATATTGTGATCGAGCATAATTTGCGCCAGCCCGGCGACCAGTTCGGGATGATTGTCATAGATCTGTTTGGCAAAATTGACCGATCCGGTCGCCAGCGAGGCCATGTCGGGATTCAGAAACAGCGGCTTGCCGCGTTCATCCTGGCTGCGTCCGCGGCCACCGGTGGAAATCTGGAAAATCATGCCGGGGCAGTGTTTGCTGACCCCTTCCATGAGGGCGGCGAACTTGTCAGGGTCTGATGATGAGTCTTCGTTATCTTCCCGGACATGGGCATGAACCAGCGTCGCCCCGGCTTCAAAAGCCTCGTGGGTCGATTCAATCTGTTCGGGGACGGTGACCGGTACAGCCGGGTTATCGGCCTTTCTGGGCACCGCGCCGGTGATGGCGACGGCAATGATAACGGGTGTGGTCATATCTAGGGTCTCTTTACTGGGCCGGGGCCGGGGGCGGGGCTGTTCCATCTACGGCCGGGGCGGGGAATTCTTCGGCTCCCTTGGGCGAGACGGTAATGGTGACTTTGGAGCCGCGCAAGGTGGCGCTGGTGATCTGGATCGTCGCGACACGCTGGCCACGGGTATAGGTCATAACGCTGGTGTCCGAGCGCACCGAGGTAATTTCCTGCCAGCCGAAACCGGTCATTTCCTGCTTGTAGAAGTCGAACATGTCATTGGGACCGTGTGAGGAAGATATCACCAGGCGGCCAATCCACGCGTCGTTGGTGCCAAAAACGAGGGTTTTGCTCATATCCATCTCGACCTTGACCGGCATTGGCAGGTCAGGGAAGCGGGCAAAGGACGTCTGGGTCGGGGCTTTTTGGTCATCTTTGCCCGGGTCGGGCGACAAAACCTGCCCCATCTGGCCAGCACAGGCGGCCATTGACAACGACGCCAGCACCATCAAGGCGGTTAGTTTGAGGGTTTTCATGACTGTATTTTTCCCACTATCGATTTATATATGACGTCCACAATCGAATCATTGGTTAAATCCTATAACATTCAAGCCCTTTAAAGCCAGCCACACAGAGCGGAATCAGACACGTGGGACAGGGGCTTGCTCGTTTTATTGTGCGTTGCAGCAATTTTTTTCTGTTCCCGCCTAAAATAAGGGCCAGTTGCAAGCCCATACCGACTGGGTTATAATGGCGGAATACATACGGTTTGCGGACTGTTTATAATTTTTCGAAAAAAATGCGTTTTTAGGTTTGACAGGGTCTACTGTCAGGCCTATAACCCGGCCTCCGCGACAAGGTCAGGTTGGCCAGATAAATCGCGGTTTTTGTTTGCTCTTTGACATTGTGAATATGATTTGGAAGGGATGCGCGGGCGGCGGTCTAATGTGCTTGCACTTTAAGACTCCGTTAGTGTGCATTCTTTCAGTTACGTAAAACGTAATACGAAACATGTAAGTTTGTGCACAGGACGCTCTTTGTTGTTCCCCAAGGCTTTGGCCAAAGGGAATTTAACTTGAGAGTTTGATCCTGGCTCAGAATGAACGCTGGCGGCATGCCTAACACATGCAAGTCGAACGAAGGCCCAGAGCTTGCTTTGGTGTCCTTAGTGGCGGACGGGTGAGTAACGCGTGGGAATCTACCTTGGAGCGGGGAATAACTATTGGAAACGATAGCTAATACCG
>JABJHA010000043.1 GCA_018662005.1 Rhodospirillaceae bacterium
CACTAGGACTTCTTCGCCCGCATAATCCATACCGATGGTAAAGCCGCCGGGTTGATCTATGGCGTAGACCGCGGCCAGATCAGGCGTTTCCATGGCGAAAGACCGTTTCAGGGGCAGGGTGCCATCGGCCAGCGGTGACAGGTATTCGACGGTCGCTCCTGTTTTACGGACAATATAGGTCTCGGCTGTTTTTGATTCTTCGCCGGGTTGTTTCAAACGGTCATACAGTTCCCGGTCAATAGTGCGGATGCCGACGACCGCGCCAATGCCCTGAGCACCCTGGTCGGATTGAATGCCATAAACGGGCAGGGCAAAGCCAATGGTCGGCAGGTTACTGGCGCCAAGAAAAACATCAATCAGGGCCGGTTCACCGTTTAGGGCATTGGCCACGGCGGTGCGAATTTTACCTGAAATGGGGGGCATCCCGGCGGAACTGACAATCGGTCTTCCATCGGCGTCGACCAGACCAAGGCCAGCAACACCAGCGCGTTCCACATTGGCGTTGACCTCGGCGGCCTCTTCGGGCGGTTTAAAACCACTGCGTTCTGACGTGGCCACCAGAAGATTACGCAGATAACCCGCCTGGGCCGCTTCATCGGTCACTTCTTCCTTGTTGCCGGCGCTTGCGGCCAGTTCATCCATATAAATTTGCAGTGAGGCGTTTTCGGATAATTCACGAATAACGGCAAAATTGGCATCAACCCATTCATTGACGTCAGCTGCTCGACTGTCGGCGACAATCCCCAAGCGCACTTGCCATTCCAGCAGGGCGCGTTGACGCTCCTGTTCGACGAAATGGAATGTGAAGAACACTGCGGCAGCCATAACCGCGACCATGCCGACGCCAATACCGAGCGCGACCTTGTTGATTCTCCTTGGGGTTTTTTCTTCCGGGCTTGCCGTTTCTGCCATTTTCCCCTCCCTTTGATTATTTATTTGGATTCTTGCGACTTCAACGTCCCGACGCAAGGGGGAATTGATTTTTTATAGATATGGCCGCCTTTCACGTTGTGTTGATGGGTGTGGGTACGGCTTGCTGCAAGGGCGTGAAAACCTGTATAATCCTCTGATATTCTTGGTTTTCGCCTATATGGGTGGGCTTTTATTAATGGCCGGTATGACAAGCAATCGTTTTTGTGTCCTTCCACGTTGTTTCATCGTGGGAACGTTGCTGGCAATGGCATTTATTGCTGGCCTGCCATCCTCTGTTGCGGCCGCAGAAGCCGCGCCAAGTTTCTTCAACAGCAAGGAAATACCATCAACAAACCTGAAGCCGTTCAAGAAATGGAATGAGGCCCTCAATCGCTTTTCCAAGGAAAAGGCGGAAAAGGTTACCGGTGACTGCAGTTCATCGAAATTGAACAAATGCCATTACGATGGCTGGATGAAGTATCTGAAAAAGCAAAAAGGCAAGGACAAGCTGACGCTGATAAATGAAATCAACGGACGCATGAACAAGGCCAAATACGTTACCGATAATAATAACTGGGGTGAAAAGGATTACTGGGCGACGCCCGGTGAGTTTATGGCCAAGTTTGGTGATTGCGAGGATTACGCCATCATTAAATACCTGTCGCTTAGATTGTTGGGGTTCAAGGCCGACGAGGTCCGTGTCGTCGCGGTCAAAGATTTAAACTTGAAAGTCGGCCACGCCATCCTGGTCGCCTTTGTCGATGGCAAAACATATGTTCTGGATAACCAGATCAAGCAGGTCGTCGAAGCGAAGACCATCCGACACTACCAGCCGGTCTTTTCAATCAGCTCCAAGACCTGGTGGCGTCACCGGGTATAGGCCCTAGAGCATGTCCGGGTTATTTTGAATCATTCTGATGGGGCAGATCGGTTTGCTCGGGTAGGCGCGGTCCGCCGGCGCGATGCCATCGCATCTGGCAAGGGCCGCAACGACCCCGACAAGCCGATATGCCCCACCGAAGGCCACGTTCTTTTGCATCGTGACGTCGTCACCCACCTTACCCGATGAAAAAGCATCGCGTTGCGGCGCGTTCCTATTCACGAAGCAAAATAACATGGTCAGAATGGTTCAAAATAACCCGGACATGCTCTAGCCCCCGTAGAACACCGTATCGCCAAGGTCTTTCATATGAAGGATCGCATCATCCGGGCGGCCTTCAAAAGCGCTTGCGCCATGGGCGTCAACGGCCTCACCAACCACGATGTGATGATCGCCAAGTTTAACGATCTCTGCGACATTGAACTCAACACAAGCTGGCGCACTTTCAAGAATTGGTGATCCGGTCGAACCTTCCCTGTAGGCTTCACCACTGATCATTCCATCCTCAAGCTGGGCCGGTTTAAAGAACGTGAAGGCGGCGCCCTGCTGACCTTTGCCAAGGAAGTTGAGGGCGAAGCTGCTGCCAACTTTCAGGTTTTGATAGATGCCGGAATCCGCTTTGACACCGATGGCGACCAGCGGTGGATCGAAAGAGGTCTGCGTCACCCAGTTTACAGTCGCTGCCGAAATCTTACCATCGGAGGCTTTGGCGGTAAGAACGTAAATTCCGTAGGGAATCATTCTTAAAGCCGCTTTTTTTGTCTCTGCTTCCATCAGGTAGGATCCTTTTTTTAGTTTTATACTCCGTTCACGTCAGAACCCGAAAGTCCTTGGGCGATATGATGCGGAAATTGTCTGATACGTCGTCGCATAGATCGCCCCAGTTTTTGGGAACGTCTTCCTTCAAAAAGCCCAGC
>JABJHA010000044.1 GCA_018662005.1 Rhodospirillaceae bacterium
GGGGCCGAGACGGCGTTCGATAATTTGCCCTTCGAGGGTCGCCCGCTTTATGGGGGGCACCCCTGGTTCATGCCGGCGGTCATGACGTGGCACCGCATCGCCGACAAGTTAGGGATGTAGAACAAATCGACCAGCAGGAGCGCCGGTTTATTTAATTTTTTTGCTCTTGGTTATGATCTTTTTAGTATGATTATGACAGGTCTTCTCATCACCCTCTTCGAGAGCTTTGCGGGCTTTTTTCATCAGGATGTCAACATCCTTGACCATCCCCTTCTTTTGAGTGTTTAGAGCTTTTTGCCGGATATTATTATAAATGGCACTGGCCTTTTCTATTTCAGCCTTACACGGTGTTTTGGCGAAAGAAGAGCTCATCGCAAGTGGCATGAATGACGTCAATAGCAAAGCTGTCAAAAGAATACGCATGAAAAATACCCCCAAAAATAGTACCTGAACCTGCGGTTGGTCAGAAAAAATTACGTGCCAAAGATTATTAGCCATCATGTCTGTAGATGCAAGCGGATGGCCAGCTTCTGCATCATCATTAGACATCATTTTATTGGATTATTGCTGTGGAGCGGGTCCGTAAGCGTATGGCCATTCATCGGGGGTGACGGTCTGGATTCCATCAATGTTCATCCTTTCCCGCGTGATCATCGGCAGGTTAGGGGTGATAATCTGTTTCTCTGGCTTTGTCTTGATCAGGCCTTCCTTGTAACCGATATGCATCAGGGCGACGCGCACGCCAAGCCCGCCAAGGAAAGGTGTATAGGGAACCACCACCTCTATATTTCCCTTACGCACTTCTTCGACAGTTGCCTTGGAATCGTCATTGGCCAGGAAGATGATTTTTTTACCGCCGGGTGCGCTGTTAAGGCGCTTAGCCTGTTTAACGGCATCCAGTGCACCCAACGCTTCTTCGCCACCGGTGTTGAAGACGATGTCTATATCGGAATGTCCTTTAAGGGCCTGGGCGGTTGATTTCACCGCCAATGCCCGTTGGCTATTGGTGTGGAATGATTCCAGAATTTGGTAATTCTGATCGCCGATGGCCTCAAGAAAAGCACCTGTTCGCATTGAATCCGCCGTGCTCCCCAGCGCCTTGCGATTCAGGATCATCTTTCCCTTGCCGCCTGTCATGTGGTTTAGCAACAACCCCTGCTGCAAGCCGTTAGCGTAGAAATTTCCCAGCACTTCGGAACTGATATTTTGAGAAGACGTCCTCCTGTCCAGACTGACCACCGGAATCCCGGCGTCAATGGCCCGGTCCACAGGTGGGCCCATGGGCGCTTCGCGTACCGGCCACAAGATGATGGCGTCGTACTTGCTATCAATCCAGTCATCAATGAAACGGCCCATTTTTCTGTCATCGAAACCGGCGTCACGGACATCGATGCGGACATTAGGATGCAGGTTAACCTCATAGACCGCCGTATCGGCAAGGCTGATAAGCCACGGATGTGCGGCGCCGTGAAAGGCGAAGCCTATTCGGTAGGTTTTGGAAGCATCCAAAACAGGGCCTTCCTTCAAGGGCAGGTAATCGCTGAAGGGTGCCTTGATGGGTAACTTGCTCAGGGGGCCTATGAACTCGCGGCCAGCCCCAAGTTTCCAGACATACCCCCCGGACAGTTCCGTCACTGGATAAGAATCAAGATACCAACGAAAGCCTTGCTTTTTGTAAAGGTTTCCCACGCCCTTGTTTGCAAAGGGTTTACCAGCCTTGGAGTACTTGCTGATCAGAGAGTTTATATGGGTATGAATTGACGTTTCATTGGCTGCGACAATTCCGTATGCTGGAAAAAGAGAGGCTAAAGTCACACCTCCCGCCAGCAAAAATATCCTGAAAAAGCCGTTCATTTGATTAACAACCTATTGGAAAATAATTATTATACACCTTTTATAAGGTATTAAGATGGCCTGTCTCGTTACCATATACAAGATTGATATTTATTTGAACGGCCTGAAACCAGGAGAGTGTGCTTGAAAATAATCAGGAAGGTTTTTTCTTCGGTCATTTTCCTGTTTGCGGTGTCGTTTCTATTCGCCCCCAGTATTGTTAATGCCCAGGAAAAAACTGTAACGATTGGTGTTGCAAGTGAATATGCACCGTTCTCGTTTGTCGGTCTTGATGGACAACCCAGAGGGCTGTTGATCGATATATGGACTTTGTGGAGCGAGAAGACGGGAATTCCCGTCGAGTTTGTTCCAATATCCATGGATGGAATTTTTCAAGGGGTGAAGACGGGTGGTATTGACGTTCACTTCGGCCTTTTCAAAAATGATGAACGCGAACAATGGCTGGATTATTCAGAACCCATTCATGAAATCAAGACCGCTGTCTATTTCCTGAACCTGAAAGAAAAGGAATTTCTGAAAACCGGCCTGCAAAAAGGTACAGCAGGAACGTTCGCCGGAAGCTTTCAGGAAGATTTCCTGAAAAAACAATATCCTGAGCTGCAGATCAAGGCACCAACTGGACACAAGGCGATGATTTCGGCCTTGATGAAAGGTGATATTGACTATGCGGTCTGGGAAACGCCAACCTTTGAATTATTGCTGGACCAGTTGGGTGTGAGCAGGGATATTGCCCGCAGCTCGGATGAACTGCTCAGCAATTTTGTCTACGCGGGCGTCAAGAAGGGAAACACGGAACTTCTCAAGAAAATAAACGAAGGATTTGCTTCCCTGCCATTTACCAAATTGGCCGAATTTGACAAATTCTGGTTGCGTAATCCTGCGGATCGTTTTTATCGAAAGGCTGTCGATACTGTTGAATTAACACGCGAAGAGGAAGATTGGCTCGCCGTTCATCCATTCCTGCGTTTCGCCGTTACCGATTTCTTTTCTCCTGTCGATATTGTCGATAAAAACGGGAATTACAGCGGCTTGAATGCTGACTTGATGGCGCTGCTAAACAAGAAACTGGGGACAAGAATCGTCCCTGAATTTTTTAGCAAATGGAACGAAGTCGTCGACAGTGCCCTGGCAGGAAATGTTGATGGGGTGTTCACTTTTTCACGAACACCAGAGCGTGAAAAGAAAGTTCTGTACACCAAACCCTATGCTTACGATCCCCTTGTCCTGGTTACACGAAAGGATAATCGTGAGATCAGGAGCAGGGCTGATCTGAAAGGTAAAAAAGTAACCGTCCTTAAGGGGATAGCCGTGACCGCTGATACCAGGGCAAATGTAGGCGAAGGGCAATTGATTGAAGTCGACAGCGACAATGAAGCCTTGCGGATGCTGGCGCTGGATGAAATTGACGCCCACATCGGGCAACTAATTGGCTATAGAAATGCCTTGCGGGAAAGCGGGGTTACGGGGCTTAAAGTCAGCGACGCGAAAGTTGACGAAAGCAGTTCTTTCAGGATCGCCATACCCAAGGACCGTCTCGTACTGTTCTCGATTATCCAAAAGGGCATGAACGCCCTGACCCGGGGCGAACTGGCGACACTGGAGAAAAAGTGGCTTAACCCCAAGCAAGCCCGGGAACTTTCCCAAGGCATAATTAACCTGACTGTCGAGGAGCGTCATTGGCTAGACCTCAATGCGGAAATTCAGGTCGGCATGATGAGCGATTGGCCGCCGTTTAGTTTCGTCGATGATAACGGTATCAAAAGCGGGATCAGTCCGTCTTTTGTCGAGGCTATCAACAAAAGGCTCGGCGGACGTCTTAGGCTCAAGCCCGGCCCATGGAAGGGGCATCTGACGGATTTAAAAGAGGGCAAAATTGACGCACTTCTTGATCTTTCGCCAAGTGATTCCCGGCGGAAAATCTATAATTTCACCAAACCGTATCTAACGATTCCCCATGTCATCATCGGCCCCAAGGACGGAGATTTCTTTGAGACTGAAGCTGATCTGAACGGTAAAACCATTGCCCTTGAAAAAGGCTTCGGCAATGTAAAATATTTTCAAAACAATTTTCCGAACATCACCATCAAGGAATATCCAGACACACGCGCCGCCCTGGACGCGGTTTCCCGCGGTGAGGCCGATGCTTACGGCGGCAACCGGGCGGTTGCTTCCTACATCATGGAAAAAGAAGTGATGCTGGGCCTCAAGCCGCATGGACGGTTAAACAAGTCCGGTTCTGTTTTGGCCGTTGGCGTTCGCAAGGACTGGCCGATCCTGTCCGGCATCCTGCAAAAAGCACTGGACGATATCGGCCAGGAAGAAAGCCGGGCTATTCTTCAAAAATGGGTGGGAACGTCAAATAAAGAGACGGACAAGAAGGAATTACCCTTAACAGAAAAAGAAGCTGCGTGGCTAAAGGATCACAAGACCGTCCGTGTCATGGTCGGCACCTGGCCGCCTTTCCATTTCATGGACAAGGCTAAGCCCAAGGGTATGGCGCTTGATTACGTCAAGACCATACTTAAAAACGTCGGGCTTGAAATTGAATTTGTTCCGATAAGCTGGGCCGAGGCACTAAACGGCATCTCGAATCTGGAAAAAATCGATCTACTTCCGACCATCGCCCACAGTGCCGAGCGTGAAAAACTTGTCGCCTTTACTGAACCTTACTTGTCATTCCCCAGGGTCATTTTTGCCCGCAATGATGACAATTCGATCTCCTCGCTTGAAGACCTGCATGGCCGCACGGTAGCCGTCGAGGAAAACTTCATAACCCAGAAGTTGCTTGAGAAGGATCATCCGCAAATCAAATTGCTGGTTGTCGCTTCGACCAAGGATGCACTGGAGGCGGTTTCCTTCGGCAGGGCGGACGCTTTTGTCAGCAACCTGGCGGTTGGCAGTTATCTGATCGGGGAACAGGGATTGCTTAATCTCAAGGTAGCGTCCCCGACAAGCTACAAGAACGATATTCAGCACATCGGTGTGCGCAAGGATTGGCCGGAGTTGGCATCGATCCTCAGCAAGGCACTGGAGGCGTTGCCTGAGAAAGACAAGCGCGAAATTCGTGATCGCTGGATTGCCAGTATGGCAATTCCTCAGGCTGAAAAAAAGGATGCCATTGACGAGGATATAATCCTGCAGACAGGCATCGGCATTGTAGCCATGATCGTCTTGTTGATGGCTATGGTTTTTGCCATGCGCATTCTCGAGGGCAAAGAAAGTGGCCGCATATATCAGTCAAAAGAACTCAAGGGCTTGGGGCTTTTGTTGATCGGAATTTTCCTTTGTGTCGTCGTACTGTCGGCCTGGTATACGGTGAAAAGCGTCGAGGATCGAACCCGTCAGGACATCGGCTATTCCTTGCAAACGATTCTGCGCAGCACCCACGAAGCCCTGATTTTGTGGGTGGATCGCAAAAAAACCGACCTGTTGACCATTACGGAATCTTTTGGGCCGCGCACGCTGGTCCGAAATCTTTTGCAAGTACCCAGAAACCAGAACGATTTACTCAAAAGCGGCGAACTATTTCAAATCAGAAACCTGCTTCAATTTGAAAAAAAGAAGATCGGCGACACAGGCTTCTTCGTTATCGCGCCTGATGGTATTTCCCTTGCTTCCATGCGAGATGAGAATATCGGAACACCCAATCTTATTTACAAACAGAAGAGGCTGCTTTTTGATAAGGTTTTCAAAGGACAAACCGTCCTGATCCCTCCGATTGCTTCTGATATACAATTTAGCGGCGCAAAAAATTCCGCAACAATGTTCCTTGTTGCACCGGTTATGGACCTTTCCGGTAAAAAAGTGATCGCAGCAATGGCAATGCGCCTTGATCCAACGGGTGAATTTTCCCGCATTATCCAGTTGGGGCGAATGGGCCTATCGGGAGAGACCTATACCTTCGATCAGCAGGGTGGGCTGATGTCCGAAAGCCGGTTTGCCGGTGATCTGCAACAAATTGGTCTTATAGGTGAATATGAGCATTCAATAATGAGGGTTCGGGTTGGTGATCCCGGCGGCAATCTTCTGGAAGGTCATCCCTTGCCAACGGACTTGAAGGGCTTGCCCTTGACCATGATGGCGGCCCAGGCAACAGCTGGAAATAACGGCATGAATGTCTTGGGATACAGGGATTACCGGGGCGTACCGGTGATGGGGGCGTGGTTGTGGGATGAAGATCTTAGCCTTGGCATGACGACGGAAGTCGATGTCGATGAAGCTCTCAATTCGTATTTTACCATCCGCAACACGGTGTTAATCGTGCTTGGCGTCACCGTCACTATGGCTTTGATTTTAACCGGCCTAACGACCTGGGTCGGGCGAAGTGCAAATCGCTCACTGAGCAAGGCCCGCGACGAACTTGAGCGCAAGGTCGAAGAGCGCACAGCGGAAGTTGCCGAGAAAGAAGCGCATTTACGTTTGGCGATGGACACCATGACCGATGGCATTTTTATGCTGGATGGTGACATGCAATATGTCCTGTTTAACAACCGTTACCGGGAACTGGTCGAAATTCCGGGCGACATCATCCAGATTGGCGCAAAGGTGAGCGATGTCATTAAAGCGCATGCCGCCAGGGGCGATTACGGTAAGGGTAATACCGATGGTCTGGTCAGGAAACAACGACTGGGACTATTAAGCGATCAGGTCGTCGATAGCGAGTTGTCGATTAACGCGGACAAACGAATTATCAGCCTGCGGAAAGCCCCAATCGAAGGCGGCGGGGCTGTCGTTGTTTTAACCGATGTGACCGAACGCAAGCGCCAAGAAAATGCATTGAAGAAAAGTGAGCAGCAAGTCCGGCATATTCTGGAGGATAGCCCGGTAGCTGTTGCAATATCACTAGACGATGGTTCGGATGAAGACGGCACCGTGACGTTTGCCAACGCGCAGTTTCTGGAAATGATAGGAATACCGGAAACGGAAATTGGCACAATCAAGACCGAAAGTTTCATCCCCAAGGGCAAGAAAAGGGATGAGCATCAAGCAGCCCTCGATAGCGGGGAAGGTTTTGTCAATGTTGAACAATTGGTCATCGGAAGTTATGGCCGCGACATCTGGACCCTGATGTCGATTAACCCAATTGAATACCAGGAACGCAGAGCCGCCCTGATCTGGTTTTACGACATCACTGAGCGTAAGCGCATGGAAGTCGAACTTATGGTTTCGAAGGAAAAAGCGGAATCGGCAACCAAGGCCAAATCATCCTTCCTGGCCGCCATGAGCCATGAAATCCGCACCCCCATGAACGGTGTCGTCGGCATGATCGACTTGCTGCGTGAAACCAAGCTCGACCCCGATCAGCATCAAATGATGCGCACCGTTCGTGATAGCGCCTTCTCCTTGCTGCAAATTATCAATGATATTCTCGACTTCTCGAAAATCGAAGCCGGCAAGCTGGACCTTGAGCTGATCCCTGTGTCGATTGGCGATGTGATTGAAGGGGTTTCAGAAACCTTGTTACCCAACGCGGTTCCCAAGAGTATCCGCCTGATCATCTACATTGATCCGGAAATTCCATCCTGGCTGCTGTGTGACCAGGTGCGCCTGCGCCAGGTTTTGTTTAATCTTGCCGGTAACGCCGTCAAGTTCACCGAGTCCAAACCCGA
Source organism: Rhodospirillaceae bacterium (assembly GCA_018662005.1). Classification (NCBI taxonomy): domain Bacteria; kingdom Pseudomonadati; phylum Pseudomonadota; class Alphaproteobacteria; order Rhodospirillales; family Rhodospirillaceae; species Rhodospirillaceae bacterium. Next base: position 7,464 of record JABJHA010000044.1, read on the forward strand.
TAAGCCAGGCAAGGTGATTATCCGTGCAGATCTGGGCAAGAAACGCGACAAGAAAAATGTCATCATAGACTTCTCGATTATCGATAATGGTATCGGTATGTCAAAAAGCGGTGTCTCGAACCTCTTTAAACCCTTCACACAGGCGGAAAGTTCGACCACCCGCCGTTTCGGCGGTACCGGACTGGGGCTTTCAATTTGCAAAAACCTGACCGATATCATGAAGGGTAAAATTGATGTCAAAAGCACCCCCGGAGAAGGATCGACATTCAAGATTTCGATCCCCTTCGAGGTTGCTGAAAAGGTACCCGGAACATCAGATAGTTACGATCTTTCAGGCCTCAAGATTTTGGCAACTATTGAGGACCCTGATGCCCGCACGTTCATTGGTGGTTACCTCAATCATTATGGTTCCGAAGCCACCATGACCGACAATATTTCTGATATTGAGGAAATATTGGCAACGGCTTCCGGGGAAGGTGCGTCTTTCGATATTCTCGTGCTCGGTTCTACCTTGGGTGCGGAAGAACAGAAGAAGCTGATATCGACGTTAAGGGGCGATAACAAAAACCTTCGCTATGTGCTGCTCACCGACGATAGAAAAGCCAAAAGAGGGATGGTGCTGCCCGACAAGGTTATTGTCCAAAGTTATCCCTTACGTCGTTCTGCCTTTCTGCGCGGGGTCGCCATGGCCGCCGGCAGGGCCAGTCCTGATATCGATAACGACGAGGGTATATTAAAGGGAGCCCAGAAAAAAGCGCCGACGATTGACGAGGCGAAGGCGGCAGGTCAGCTTATTCTGATCGCCGAAGACAACGTCACCAATCAGGATGTAATCCGCCGTCAGTTGGGTGTTCTGGGCTACGCTTGCGAGATTGCTGATGATGGTGCCCAGGGCTTGGAAGCCTGGAAAAGCGGTTCCTACGCGGTTGTTCTTACAGATTGTCATATGCCGGAAATGGATGGTTACGAATTTACCGGTGCGATCCGCAAGTTGGAAGCGGAGGCCGGGGACGAAGAGCGCATCCCGATTGTCGCGATCACCGCCAATGCCCTGCAAGGTGAGGTTGATCGCTGCCTGGATGCCGGTATGGATGACTATTTGTCCAAACCGCTGGAGATGGACAAGCTCAAGAAGACACTGGCCAAGTGGATGCCGGCATCTGCGACGGCGGGCGTCGAAGAACTGGAATTGTCAGAAGAACAAGAGGTGTCAGAAGAACCCGAAGTGCAGGAAACTGCAGAACCCGAGGATGTGTCAGAACCGGAAGTTTCCAGTGAGCAAGCGCCTTCCGACGGTCCGGCCATTGATGATCGCGCCCTGAAAGATATCTTTGGTGACGATGATGAAACCTTCAAGGAGATCCTTGGCGATTTCGGCGAGCCCTCACTCGCCATCGTCAAGGAAATTCAGGATGCCTTTTCAGCCCGTGATGCGAAAATCATTGGTGCGTCCGGCCATAAACTTAAATCATCATCACGTTCCGTCGGCGCTCACACCCTTGCCGATCTTTGTGCCGAACTTGAAAAAGCTGGCAAGGCAGAAGACTGGGAGACTATCGATAGCCTGATGCCCGGTCTAGAACCTTCGATGACGGACGTTATGAACTATATTGAAGCGTTATGATGCGTGTATATTGGAACGCAGGTTGAAAAACGGGAGAAGATTTAAATGAACGCGGAAGCTCTAGGCAGTCTGGATGTCCTGGTTATCGATGATGAACCGTTTATTCGTAAACTGATCGCGCGCATGCTTTTTGAACTGGGCGTCAAGAACGTCGTTGATGCCGAAGATGGCGCTGATGGAATGAACAAGGTGCGCCAGTCAAGAAAAGGCTTTGACGTAATTATCTGCGACCTGGAAATGCCAAACATGGACGGTTTCGGGTTTGTCCGTCTGCTGCGAAATGACAAGACAATAAGCAATCCCAATGTTCCGGTGTTGATTCTGACGGGGCATTCTGACGAAGATAGTATCCATAAATCCATTCAGTTGGGCATAAACGGATTTCTTACAAAACCGGTGTCAAAGACGAATTTGGAAAAGCGGATCATGTTGGCCCTGGCATCCTCGGTCATTGATCCGGAATTGCTGAAAGGACGTTAAGCGTGAGTACTGATGGCCCGAAAATCCTCACCGTGGACGATGAGGAATTCAATCTGAAGCTGTTAACCCGGCATCTCGATAAAGAGGGTTTCAGCAATGTGACGACGGCGAGCAATGGCGCGGAAGCTCTTGAAACCCTTCGCGGTAGTGACTTTGACCTGGTGTTGATGGACATCGAAATGCCCGAAATGGATGGTCTTGCCGCCCTTGAAACCATCAAGTCGGATATGCGGCTTCGCGATATTCCGGTAATTATGATTTCCGGTGTCGAGGCAATGGACAGTATCGTCAAAAGTATCGAGCTTGGCGCCGAAGATTATTTGGCAAAGCCTTTTAACCCGGTCATGTTGCGCGCCCGGGTTAACGCCAGCCTTGAAAAGAAGCGGCTGCGCGACATGGAAAGCAATCACTTAAGCCAGATCAAAATAGAAAAGAAAAAATCCGATCAGCTGCTCAACGTTATCCTGCCTTCATCTGCCGCAAGCGAGCTTAAGGCAACCGGCAAGGTCGTGCCGCGCAGCTACGACAACGCGGCGATCCTGTTTTGCGATATTGTCAGCTTCACGACATTTTGCTCCAGCCATACAGCGGAGGAAGTGGTCGGCAGTTTGCAGGAACTGTTTGTCAAGTTCGAGGAAATCACCAATCGCTATCAAATGGAGAAAATCAAGACCATTGGCGACGAGTTCATGGCCAGCGCCGGATTGACCCTGCAAAATTACCAGCCCCTGCTCTCGGCTGTGAAGTGCGGCCACGACATGGTCGAGGCGACAAAAACCCTGGATAACGGTTGGGAAGTTCGTGTCGGCGTTCACTCAGGACCTGTGGTGGCGGGCATCGTCGGTGACGAGAAATACCAGTTCGATGTTTGGGGCGACACCGTCAACATGGCTGCCCGCATGGCCGGTCTGGGGCAGCCTGGAACGGTGGCCATGACCCTCGATTCCTGGATGCAGGTTCAGGATGAATGCGAAGGCCGCTCATTGGGTCAGGTCGAAGTCAAGGGCAAGGGTTCCATCGAAGTGGTTGAATGCACCGGCGTTTGCTGATCCTTAAATAATCATGTCGGGCAGCGCTTTCGCATGATTTGTGATTTGCTCGTAACCGTCTTCGGTGACAATAAAGCTGTCGCCCACCTGCGCACGGAAGGTTTTTGCCACACTGACCGATCCGTCAACGGCCAGCACCATGCCGGGGCGTAAGATCGTTTCATCCCCGAAAACAAGTTCCGGCTTTTCCAGAAAACTGTACCCGGTGGCCCGTCCGCAGCGGAACGGGTAGTCGTATCCGGCCCCTTCAATAACGGCGGCGTAGGCGGCGTGGACATCCTGGGCGGCGATACCGGGGCGTAAGACCTTTAGCGCCGCCGCCTGACTATCAACCGCGACCTGATAGACCTGGGCCTGCTCGTCGTTTGGCACTTCGCCGATCCAGAACGTCCGGTCAAAGCCCAGTTTGAAGCGGTGAAAATTGGTCATTCCGCAAAAACAAAGGAAGACCGGTTCGCCGCGCCTGATGATGCGGGTCGAGGCGCGGTGATGGGGTTTGGTGATCTCCTTTCCCGAGCTCATGATTTGCAGGAAGTGGGTGTTTGGTGACATGCAGGTGTCGTCATAGTGGGCGTCTAGAAGTTCAGCCGCCTTACGGGTTCCCGCCGCGTTCGTCGCCAAGGCCACCTCAAATTCCGCCACACCATCACCCAGGGCCGCCCGCCCGGCGTCCATCATCGCCATGGCGACCTGGCCTGCGTGACGGGCCAGTTGCAGTTCTTCAGCTGACTTGATCATCCGCATGTCGGCGACAAGCGGTGTGATGTCATCCAGGGTTTCTTTTGAAACGAGCGATTGGACGTAATCCCTGACCAGCGCCGGCATCAGGGTGGGCTCGATGGCGACCCGCCCGGCGCCTTCAAGGGCGCCCGGCAGTTCGGCCCGCCATTCATCGCCCATGCCGTCGTTCCAGACGGCGATACGCTCAACCCGGGCGGCCTCTCCGGCCATGTCCATTTCCATGCTTGGGGTGACAAGCAGGCTGTCACCATCCTTCGGCACAACAAGGATCGTCGGCCGGCCAAAATCCATGTGCAGATAGTCATAGTAGCCGGTGAAGTAGTAGACGCTGTCGTCATCGGTGATCAGCGCCACATCGATATCGCGCTCGGCCAACTCACCCCGCAACGTCTCCATCCTGTGCGAAAACATGATGCCTCGGGTTCCCCCTTCAAGTGACGGTTTAAAACCTAGCAAATAAATGAAGTGGCGTCCCCAACGAGATTGTATCGCTTCAATGTGCAAAAATTACTGGTTTAGAAAATTGTGAAGCTTGAATACCCGATATCCGCGGTTGCAGAAATCTGGTCTGGTGTCAGGGGTAGAACAGACATCCATGGAATGAAGCTTTTCATCAGCAATTGACCCCAAACAGATATGTCCCATTCACAATTGATGAGAATTTCGTTATTAATTTTTTATATAGAAGGCACATGTCCCTGTTTGGAGGAGAAAGGTTCGATTGTGATTAACTTTAGAATTATTTTTATCGCGACCTTGTTGCTCATAACTTATTACGAGACCAAGGCCTATGCAGATTATGACAGTGGTCGGGTTGCCTATGATAACCATGATTACGCCACTGCTTTTAAAGAACTAGCCCCACTGGCAAAAAAAGGAGATGCCCGGGCGCAGAATATCCTCGGTCAGATGTATCGTCATGGAAACGGGGTGGAGGCGGACGTCGTTATAGGCACGACCTGGATACACAAGGCCGCAACAAAGGGCTGGGCTCCTGCCCAATATGATCTTGGGGTGATTTTCCGCAATTTGGCCGTGACAAAGTCTCAATACAAAAAAGCCGTCAAATGGCTGACGGAAGCCTCCTTACAGGGGCACCTGCAAGCACAATTTGCTCTTGGCAAGATGTACAGGGACGGTTTTGGTGTCGTTAATGATGACGTCAAGGCTCTGGTTCTGTTCAACAAAGCCGCCAAGAAAATAAAGGAAGTCAGGGCTGCCAGGAAACAACTCATGAAACGTATGTCGCAGAAGGATATCAACCGCGCCAAGGGTATGGGATTGGCGGTACTTAAGGATAATGCCAAGATAAAGACGTTTGCAGAAAGCAAGACAATGTCCAGGAACGTGAAAGGGGAGTGCGGCGAAGCAGGCAAATCACTTCACCAGCTTTCGGGCATGATGGAAAAGAATGCCGCCTTGTTGAAAGAGTGCATCGGCCTGAACTGGAACGGAAGCCTGTGTTCCGGCCAACTATACGCCCTGAAAGAAACCTATGAGCAACTGACCAAGGCCGCAAATATCTTGAAAGAGGAATGCTGAAGCTAAGTCTCTTTATTGCAAATAACCAAAGTTCAATTCTATGCTTACCGATTATACTGTTGCAATCAGCTTAAAGGTTTATTCCAAACAAATTAAGATTTAGGAATAAGGCGGTCCAGCATGATTGAGAAACTTTCAAGTGTTATGTTGGTAACCTAGGGGAAGACATGCTGCGGGAACCCCATGTGCAGGCCATGTCCCCTTTGGGTCATAAAACAGACCAAATAACAGGCCCAAATCAATGTCCGCTTTACCCCCTAATAGTGGACATTAAATTCCGGAAACTGGATTTTTCGATTTTGACTTCTGCTTAGCGTAGAAAAGCAGACATTTAATTCCTGAAACTTGATTTTGTGTTTTTGACGTCTGCTTACCGTAGAAAAGCGGACATAATTGGGGCGTGGCAATGGATTAAGGCCCATGTCCCTATTTAACGGGGTTCCGATGCAACATCCGGAAAGAGAACATCAGCAGCATCAGGGGTCCAGATGGACCATTTTATCATAATGCCGGAAAACAAGTCAGAAGCCAGATGATCCGAGAGCCATTTCTGCAAATGCGGAAAGGGTTGTTTGTCGAACCAATCCCGGTCGGTGTTGGCGAACTGACGAACGAAAGGAAAGAGGGCAAAGTCTGCCAAAGCCGGTTTGTCGCCGAATAACTGCCGATGACACCCTAGCCGTTCCTCCAGGAATTTTAAGAAAACAGTTCCTTCGCCACGGTGGTAAATCGGGTCGGTTCCTGGATCGTATCGGGTCGCGTATTTGTAGCGGTCCAAATGATCTTTGAAAGCGCCATCATTGCAGGCCATCACTTCTTTCATGTCATCTAGGCTGCCGATTTTTGGGGAAAGCCAATGTTGCGGGTCGTGCTTTTCCAAGGCCCACAACATGATATCCAGACTTTCTTCCAGAACGCTGCCATCTGGTAACACCAGAACGGGAACAGTCGCCTTGGCCGACACATCGCGCATTTCCTTTGGCTTGTCCCGCAAGACAATTTCTCTGAGAATGCATTTTTGGCCACTGATGCTCAGCGCCAGCCTCGCCCGCATAGCGTAAGGGCAGCGCCTAAAGGAATAAAGAATGGGAAGCTGGGTATCTTTCATGCTTGTCGCTGCAGTCGCTTCTGATGTCATCTAGTCCATTTTTATACCAAATTGAAGTGCTGCAAGGTGGGCATACAGAGGACTGGATATAAATTCGATAATACTTCAATTAGTGGACAATTCTATACCCAGCGAAACACGGCGATACCATAGGCGATGGAAATTATCAACGCACCCCAAAGGGGTGTTCCCATCAGGGCTAGCCAAATCAGAAAAATAAAGGCGCTGCCAAGCAATGTGATGAACAGGCGGTCGCCGCGTGTGGTGTCCAGCGTCAGGATGCCGTGACGCGGTGCGCCACCGGGGCGTCGCCACTCCAGGAAGCCCATCAGGCTGATGGCGCAAGCAACGAAGATGAAAAAAGCCGCCGTCGGCCAGGTCCACGCCATCCAGGATAAACCCATTTTTCGTCCTCCCTTTCTATACGCGCCCGAGGGCGAATCCCTTGGCGATGTAGTTACGGACAAAGTAGATCACGAAAGCACCCGGTATAATTGTCAGGGTTCCGGCAGCCGCCAACAATCCCAGTTCATAGCCCGACGTACTGGCCGTTCGGGTCATGGTGGCGGCAATCGGCTTGGCGGCGACGGACGTCAGCGTTTTTGCCAACAGCAATTCGACCCACGAGAACATGAAACAGAAGAACATGGTGACACCGATACCGGCGGCGATCGTCGGGATGAAGATGCGTGTGAAGAAGCGCCAGAAGGAATATCCATCGACGTAAGCCGTTTCATCCAGTTCCTTCGGTACGCCCGACATAAAGCCTTCCAATATCCACACGGCGAGCGGGATGTTGAACAGGCAGTGGGCCAGGGCGACAGCCAAGGGGGTGTCGAACAGGTTGACCGCCGAGTAGAGCTGGAAAAACGGTAGGGCGAAAACAGCAGGCGGGGCCATCCTGTTGGTCAGCAGCCAGAAGAACAAATGCTTGTCGCCCAAAAAGTTGAACCGCGAAAAGGCGTAAGCCGCAGGAAGGGCGGCGCTAACAGAAATCACGGTGTTGATGCCGACATAGGTAAGGGAATTGAAGTAGCCGTTGTACCAGGTCGGGTCGGTGAAAATCTTGACGTAGTTTTCCAGTGTAAATTCACGGGGCCACAACGAGAAGGTGCCGAGAATCTCGTTAGTGGTCATGAACGACATTTTTACCAGCCAGTAAATCGGCAACATCAGGCAGACGATATAAATGACGGGAACGATGCTCTTCTTTTTCATCACTGGCTCTCGTTTTTCATCATCAATGTGTAGAACACCCAACTGACCAGCAGGACGATCAGGAAGTAGATCAACGACATGGCGGCTGCAGGACCCAGATCAAACTGACCCAGCGCTACTTTCACCAGGTCAATCGACAGGAAGGTCGTTGAGTTTCCGGGGCCGCCGCCGGTCAACACGAAGGGCTCGGTGTAAATCATGAAACTGTCCATGAAACGAAGCAGGACGGCGATGGTCAAAACCCGTTTCATTTTCGGCAATTGAATATGACGGAACACGGCCCAGGAGCTGGCGCCATCAATCTTGGCGGCCTGATAATAGTCATCCGGGATTGAACGCAGGCCCGCATAGGCCAACAGCACGACCAGTGACGTCCAGTGCCAAACATCCATCAGGATGATTGTGAACCAGGCCGAAAGCGGTTGCTGGGTATAGTCGTAATTGAAGCCCATGGCGTTGAGACCGTGACCAAGCAGACCGATATCGGGTAGGGCAAAAATATTCCACATCGCGCCGACGACGTTCCAGGGGATCAACAGCGGCATCGCCATGAAGACAAGACAAACGGAAACCCACATACCTTTCTTGGGCATGGTCAGGGCGATGGCGACACCCAAGGGGATTTCTATTGCGAGGATAATGCCGGTGAACGTCAACTGCCGACCGAGTGAATCGTGGAAGCGATCAGAATTCAAAACCTCCTCGAACCACTTAACGCCTTCCCAGAAGAAAACATTGTTGCCGAAGGTTTCCTGCACCGAATAATTGACGACGGTCATCAACGGGATGATGGCGTTGAAGGCGACAAGAACGATGACCGGAAGAACGAAGAACCAGGCCTTCTGATTTGTGGTTTTGTTATTCATATGAACCTCAGGAAACCATCCAGTCGTTGGCGTACACACGTGTATGATCCGGGTTGAACTTCAAAAAAGCATTTTCCGAGGGAACAGAGGAACCATCGGGCACCAGCAGCTTGATGACATCTTCACCATGGCGGGTCTCAACGATATTGAAACGCCCGGCGTCGCTGATTTTTTCGACGCTGACAGCAACACCGGATTCGGCGAAACTGATGAACTCGGGACGAATGCCGATTTCCAGTTTGGCGGCCGGGTCCTTGATGTCGACCTTGTGAGTCGTTTCAATGGATCCACCGCCATAAACAGGCTGTCCATTCTCAATCGCGCAGGACAGCAGGTTCATGCCGGGAGAACCAATGAAGTGGCCGACGAAGGTATGTTGCGGGCGCTCGAAAAGCTCGACCGGCGTGCCAATCTGGACGACCTCACCATCCTGCATGACAACGACCTGGTCGGCGATGGTCAGGGCCTCCGTCTGGTCATGGGTCACATAAATCATGGTGTTGCCGATTTGCTGATGCAACTCCTTGAGCTTGGATCGCAAAATCCATTTCAGATGCGGGTCAATGACGGTCAGCGGCTCATCGAACAGGATTGCGTTAACGTCGGAACGCACAAGGCCGCGTCCAAGTGAAATTTTCTGTTTGCCGTCAGCCGTCAGTCCGGCGGCCCGTGTCATCAGGGTTTCGCTCAAATCCAGCATCTCGGCGATTTCACGAACCTTGCTGTCGACCTCGGCCTTAGCCACGCCGCGATTGCGCAGGGGGAAGGCCAGATTGTCGTAGACGGTCATGGTGTCATAGACGACGGGGAACTGGAAAACCTGGGCTATATTTCTCTGATCCGCCGACAGGTCGGAAACCTCATCATCGCCAAACCAGACTTCGCCCTGGGTTGGTTTCACGAGACCGGAAATAATATTGAGCAATGTTGTCTTGCCGCAACCGGACGGGCCCAGGAGCGCATAGGCTCCGCCATCCGACCAGTCAAAACTCATTTCCTTCAATGCCCAATCGGCATCGCAGGACGGTTGCTCCATGTAACTGTGGCGGAGATTTTTCAAGCTGATTTTTGACATCTTAAGCCCCCCTACCCCGCAACAAACTGATTGTTTTCGCCAAAGTACAGGCACTGGCTGCTGTCGAGGTGGAATTCCATCGTATGGCCGACTTTAATAGTTCGAATGCCCGGAGACTGGGACACCCATGAGGAGCCGCCAACGTCAAAGTGGACGACACTTTCCGACCCGCTGAGTTCGGCAACCAGCACCCGGCCTTGCAGTTTTACGTCTTTATCCGGGGCCGGGTTCAGGGTCACGTAATGCGGGCGAATGGCCATACGGTAAGCGCCGTCGACTAGGTTTATGCCTGAGGCGGGCCAACTGACCTGATCGTTGAGAATAAAACGACCGTTTGAAAGCTGGACCTCGACTGCATTGATGGGGGGGTCCGAGAACACCTGCGCCGTCAGTAGATCGGTAGGCTGACGATAGACCTCCGGCGTTTTGCCAAACTGTGTAACGCGGCCTTCGTTCAAGGTTGCGGTGTGTCCGCCCAACAGCAGGGCCTCGGACGGCTCCGTTGTGGCATATACAACCGTGCACTCGCGATCCTGGAACATCTTGGGTAGCTCGTCGCGCAGTTCCTCGCGCAGTTTGTAATCCAGGTTTGCCAGCGGCTCATCAAGCAGCACCAGATCGGCGTCCTTGACCAGGGCGCGCGCCAAGGCCGTGCGTTGTTGCTGGCCGCCGGAAAGTTCGCTCGGCTTACGACCCAGCATGGCTGTCAGCTTTAAAAGGCCTGCGACGTTGCCGACTCGCTCTTCGATTTCCTTTATTGAAAAGCGGGCGACCCGCAGGGGAGAGGCGATATTTTCAAATACGTTAAAAAGGGGATAGTTGATAAATTGCTGATGAACAAAAGAAACGTTGCGTTTCTGAACAGGGGTTCCGGTGACGTTCGCACCGTTGAACCAGACTTCGCCGGATGTTGGTGTTTCCAGACCCGCCATCAATTGCATCAGGGTCGTCTTGCCTGCCAGAGTCGTTCCTAAAAGGATATTAAACTCATTGCTTTCAAGGGTGAGATTGGTGTCATAGATATGGGTATCTGCTCCAACTCTTTTGACGACGTTTTTTAGCTCTAAAGTCATTCTCAGAGGTCCCGCGCCCCCTGCCAGCCTAGATACGGCGTCAGGCAGAGGTAAAGAATTCATCATTGCGTCAAAGTAAATGAAATAACCTGATTAGGGAAGTAACCCGGAGGGCGTGGTGCGCCCCCCGGGAAATTCCAGAGCTATGCTAAGATATCGCTCTTAGCTTTTGCTCCACCGTTTGACGAGTTCATCATAGTTGATGGTTTCGCCCTGCGGCTTCTCGTTGACTTTGGCTTTCGGTGAGCCGGGCTTGTTGAGCCAGACCGACGGGTCGGACTCTTTGTTCAGGCGCGGACCACAACCACCGTAGACATTGGCCTTTTCGTCGGCTGCCTGCATACGGGACATAACCAGATCCATCTCTGTCGCCAGACGGTCCATGGCTTGTTGCGGGGTGAACGCACCGGAGTTCACGTCACCGATTTGCTGCCACCAAATCTGGGCCAGCTTGGGATAATCAGGAACGTTAATGCCGGTCGGCGACCACCGCACGCGGTCGGGAGAACGATAGAACTCAACAAGACCACCCAAATTCGGGGCCCGGTCCGTGAACGATTTATGACGGATGTCACTGTCGCGGATCGGGGTCAGACCGACGTGGGTTTTCTTGAGAGAAACGGTCTTGGAAACGGCGAACTGTGCGAACAGCCAGGCAGCCTTGCGGCGATCAACCGGGGTGGACTTGAATAATGTCCAGGAACCGGCGTCCTGATAACCCAGTTTCTGCCCATTGACCCAGTAGGGACCATGCGGAGACGGGGCCATGCGCCACAGCGGTTTGCCGCTGTCATCGACCGTGTTGTTGCCGTCGCTCTTAGGCGCCACCATGGAGGCCGTAAAGGCGGTATACCAGAAGATCTGCTGGGCAACATTGCCCTGGGAGAGGGCAGGCAGGGATTGATAGAAGTCATAGCTTGCAGCACCCGGAGGGGCATACTTGCGAAGCCATTCGTCCCATTTGCGGATTGCGTAAACAGCGGCTGGTCCGTTCGCAGCACCACCACGCGACACCGAAGCACCGACGGGGTTGCACGAACCGGCTTCCATGCGGATGCCCCATTCGTCGACGGGGACGCCGTTGGGTAGGCCTTTGGAGCCGGCACCGGCCATCGACAGCCAGGCATCGGTCATGCGCCAACCCAGGTCGGGTGCGCGCTTGCCGTAATCCATATGCCCGTAGATACGTTTTCCATCGATATTCTTAACGTGAACGCTGAAAAATTCGGCGATGTCTTCATAGGCGGACCAGTTGACCGGAACGCCAAGATCGTAGCCGTATCTGGCTTTGAACTGTTTTTTCAGGTCTGAACGGTCGAACCAGTCTTTACGGAACCAGTAGAGGTTCGCAAACTGCTGGTCAGGCAACTGATAGAGTTTGCCATCAGGACCGGTGGTGAACGATTTGCCCATGAAATCGTCGATGTCGAGCATGGGATTAGTGACGGTTTTACCTTCGCCGGCCATCCAGTCTGTCAGATTGACGGCTAGTTGCAGGCGGGAATGCGTACCAATTAAATCGGAGTCGTTAATGTAGGCATCGTACAGATTACGTCCCGTCTGCATCTGTGTCTGAACCGCCTGAACGACTTCACCTTCACCAAGCAGCTGGTGATTGACCTTGATGCCGGTGATATCTTCAAAAGCTTTTGTCAGGGTTTTGGATTCGTATTCGTGGGTCGGAATGGTTTCCGACAGAACGTTGATTTCCATTCCCTTGAAAGGAGCAGCAGCCTTGATAAACCACTCCATTTCCTTCATTTGATCGGCTTGGGATAATGTCGATGGCTGGAATTCGCTCTCCACCCATTTTTTTGCTTCTGCGGTGCCCGCTTGGCTAACGCCTGCAGACATCAGAAACGCCGCACCTGTTACAGCGGCGAGTAATCGCGCATTCATGTAGATTCTCCCTTTATAGGTTTTTTGTGTAATCTCCCACAAACTATCAACCGAAAGAAAACGAAGGTCAAATGAAATTTTTCGATGCTGGGGTTTGCGTTTTTCATAAGGTTTGATTACTTTGGATGACGAAACCACTGGATGCCCTGCTCCTGGAAACACAATGAAGCCTGTATCACATCGCCAACATGATATCGTAGATCGAGCCAGGCATCAGGGGCGGGTCATTGTCGATGATCTTGCCGAGCACTTTGATGTGACTCCGCAGACGATCCGCAAGGATTTAAATGAACTGTGTGACAGGGGAATTCTGCAACGTGTTCATGGCGGCGGCGTCCTTATTTCCGGTGTCACTAATTATGATTATGAGGCCAGGCGGGTATTGGCGTCAGACGAGAAGCGACGCATAGCTCTCAAGGCCGCCTCGTTAATACCCGACAACAGCTCGTTGATGATTAACATCGGCACGACGACCGAGCAAGTTGCCCATGCCCTGAGAGGCAAACACGGCATCCTCGTTATCACGAATAGTATTAATGTTGTCAATACGTTGCAAGGAGCGGCGGACATCGAAGTTATTATCGCTGGTGGACTCGTCCGTCCGACAGATGGCGGCGTTGTCGGCGAGGCAACGGTTGATTTTATTCGTCAGTTCAAAATGGATTACGCCATTGTGAGCGCCTCTGCCATTGATGAAGATGGTTCCATTCTCGACTATGATTACCGTGAAGTTAAAGTCGCCCAGGCCATCATCGAAAATGCCCGACACTGCATTCTTGTTGCCGACAGCACGAAGTTCGAACGCTCTGCTCCGGTACGCATTGGCCACATTTCCCAGCTCTCCAGTTTTGTCACGGACAATCCACCGCCATCTTCCTTTGCGGCGGTATGTAAAGAAAACGACGTCGATCTGATTGTCGTCGAAGAAATATAAATTATAATCTTCGTTTATTTTCGTTGTCGGTTCGTTTTTCTTCAAATAAAGTTCTCCCATTACGCAATGTAAGCACCCATATGAGCTGTGCCGGGAGGAAAAGTGAGCAAAGCCCTTTACGATATCGCCATTATCGGTGGCGGGATCAACGGCTGTGGCATTGCCCGTGACGCTGTCGGGCGAGGTCTATCCGTCTATCTGGCGGAAAAGGATGATCTGGCCAACGGCACCTCATCGGCATCGACAAAGCTTATCCACGGTGGATTGCGTTATCTGGAGTATTATGAATTTCGTTTGGTTCGTGAGTCCCTTCGCGAACGTGAAGTTCTTTGGGGCATGGCTCCGCATATCATTCATCCGCTACGCTTTGTTTTGCCCCATGCCAAAGACCTGCGTCCGGCGTGGTTGATCAGGCTGGGCCTTTTTCTCTATGACCACCTGGGGGGGCGTGAGCGCTTACCTGGGTCCAACTTCGTCAATCTTCGCACCTCGCCCGTCGGGGGGCCTTTGCAATCGGTTTTTACCAAAGGTTTCGAATATTCCGATTGCTGGGTCGATGACGCTCGGCTTGTCGTATTAAACGCCATGGCCGCCGCCGATAAGGGAGCGACCATCAAAACCCGTAACGAAATCGTCTCGGCGAAACGTGAGGGTCAGGAATGGCGCCTGGAAGTTGACGATGTCCGGACGGGGGTGCGCTCGACCATACGCTCCCGTGTCCTGATTAATGCCAGCGGTCCCTGGGTCGGTCATGTTATTTCCGACCGTATTGCCATCAGCAGCACTTCCAGAATACGTCTGGTCAAGGGCAGCCACATTATTGTCCCGCGCATGTTTGATCATGACCGTGCTTATATATTCCAGAACCCGGACAGAAGGATCATTTTCGCGATCCCCTATGAGCATGATTTCACGTTGGTCGGCACAACCGATTTGGATTACTCCGGGCGACCGGAAGATGTGATAGCCGATGACGAGGAAGTCGCATATCTGTGTGACGCCATTGGTGAGTATTTCTCAAAGCCCATTTCGCCGGAAGACGTGGTGTGGTCCTATTCCGGCGTCCGACCGCTTTACGATGACGGATCTTCCGAAGCCCAGGAAGCGACACGGGATTTCGTTCTCGAACTGGATGGGGATCAGGAAAACGCTGTTGTACTCAATATTTTTGGTGGAAAAATAACGACCTACAGGCGTCTGGCGGAAGAGGTGCTGGGGAAACTGAAACCCTGGCTGCCGATGATGAAGCAATCCTGGACCAGCGGCGCCGTCTTGCCTGGTGGAGACTTCCCTATTGATGGGCTCAGCGCTTTGAAAGAAACATTGGAGAAAAAGTACGCCGCACTGCCCTCAGAATTAATTGACCGTCTCATACGCACCTATGGAACGCGGACAACTACGCTCCTGGGAGAGGCAACAACTCCAGGCGATCTTGGATTGCATTTTGGGGCCGGACTTTATCAATGTGAGGTCGAGTACTTATTAGAGAACGAATGGGCGCAAACAGTTGAGGACATTCTCTGGCGACGAAGCAAACTGGGGCTTAGAATGAAGAGCCAGGACGTAACAAATCTTTCATCCTGGCTAAGGGGTCGCTTGGAAGGCTAATAATTCTTCATCGAAGTTACGGTCTCTATCAGGAGGATACAAAATGCCGGAATACATTCTTGCCATTGACCAGGGGACGACATCTTCGCGTGCGATTGTTTTTGATGGCGCCCAAACGCCGGTGGCGGTAGCCCAGGAAGAGTTTGAACAGCACTTTCCCCAATCGGGTTGGGTCGAACACGAAGTGGAAGACATTTGGCAAACCACCGTTTCGACATGCCGGGACGCCATCGCCAAGGCAGGCATCGGTGCGGCGGATATCGCCGCCATCGGGATCACCAACCAACGTGAAACGACGGTGATCTGGGACCGCGAAACAGGTGAACCTCTGCATCGAGCCATCGTCTGGCAGGACCGGCGCACCGCAGAAATGTGCCAGGAATTAAAAGCCGGGGGAAACGAGGTTATGGCATCCGCCCGTACAGGGCTCTTGCTCGACCCCTATTTCTCGGGAACCAAAGCTGCCTGGGTACTCGATAAGGTCGATGGCGCTCGCGCTGCAGCGGAGGCCGGCAAACTGGCCTTCGGTACAATCGATTGTTTTCTTCTGTGGCGCTTAAGCGGCAGCAAGATCCATGCGACGGACGCGACCAACGCCAGCCGGACCTTGCTCTATGATATCCATGAAGGGTGTTGGTCGCAGGAAATGTGCGACCTGATTCGGGTGCCGATGTCGATGTTGCCAGAGGTCAAAAACAGTGCGGACGACTACGGCGTCACGGATCCCGACTTGTTCGGCGGTCCTATAGCCGTTTGCGGCATTGCCGGTGACCAGCAGGCGGCGACAATTGGTCAGGCCTGCTTCAAACCAGGAATGATGAAGTCCACTTATGGAACGGGATGTTTCGCAGTTCTCAATACCGGCGTGACCCCGGTCGCTTCCACCAACCGGCTTTTAACTACCATTGCCTATCAACTGAATGGCAAACCGACGTATGCGTTGGAAGGTTCTATCTTCATCGCCGGGGCCGCCGTGCAGTGGCTTCGCGATGGTTTGAAGGTTATCGATAATGCAGCGCAATCGGGTGAACTGGCCCAGCAAGCTGACGACAATCAGGAGGTTTTCCTGGTGCCCGCTTTCGTCGGCATGGGAGCGCCTTATTGGGATGCGGAGGCGCGCGGCGCGCTTTACGGCATTACCCGCGGTACAGGCCCTGAGGAATTGGCCCGCGCCGCTTTGGAAAGTGTGGGCTTTCAAACCCGTGATTTGCTGGAGGCCATGAAAGGCGATTGGTCGGGGGCGGGTTCTGATACCGTGCTTAGGGTCGATGGCGGAATGACCGCTTCTGACTGGACCATGCAATTTCTTTCCGACATCCTCGGCGCACCGGTCGACCGTCCGCAAGTTCAGGAAACCACCGCGCTCGGGGCGGCGTACCTTGCCGGGATGCACGCGGGTGTCTACCCCGACCTTGAGGGTTTCGCCAAGACCTGGGCACTTGAACAACGCTTCCTCCCTGAACTCGATGCCGGAAAACGCGAACAACGTTACAGCGGATGGAAAGATGCCGTTCGTCGAACGTTGAGTGATACCTAACCACGGAAGAATTACTATGGGCGCACAAGAAGACATCAGGACCCCGACGATCGACTTCATGGCGAAGGCTCATGAGCTTCTTCCCGGCAACGCCAGCTATGATTCTTGTCTCGCCTGCGGATTATGTTCGTCCGGTTGCCCTGCCTCTGGCTTGTATGGCATAGACCCCAGACGCTTCATCCGAATGGCCATGCTCGGCATGAACGAGGAACTTTCCAACACACCTTGGATTTGGACCTGCACCATGTGTCGGCGCTGTGCCTACGTCTGTCCGATGAACATCGACGTTTCCATTCTGGTCGGCTACGCCCGCGGGGCTTGGCCGAAGGAAAAGAAGCCACAAGGTATTGTGCGATCCTGCGAGGCCCAAATGATGTCGCAAAGCACCAGCGCCATGGGGGTGATGCCGGACGATTTCGTCGAAATTATCGAAGAAACCGTTGAAGAATTGCAGCAGGAAGATCCGCGCTTCAAGGACCTGCAAGTCCCTATGGACAAAAAAGGCGCAACCTTTTTCGTCAACCAGAATTCAAGGGAACCGGCTGTCGAGCCTGAGGAACTGGGGCCCTTGTGGAAAATTTTCGACTATGTCGGCGCGGACTGGACCTATGCCTCAAAAGGCTGGGCGGCGGAAAACTTTTGCATGTTTACGGGCGACGAGAAAACCTGGAAGGAAATGGTCAAACAGCGGGTTGATGCCGTCAACGAACTCGACTGCAAGGTCTGGATCAATACCGAATGCGGTCATTCCTTTTACACCATGTGGGCCGGGGTTGAGCGCTTTGGCTTGGAAGCCAACTTCGAGGCCGCCAGCCTGATTAGCTACTACGCCCAATGGATCAGGGAAGGAAAGCTTCCCGTCAACGCTGACTGGAACACCGGCAATATCAAATTCACAATCCAGGATCCATGCCAACTGGTTCGCAAATCCATTGGCGACCCTGTGGCCGATGATCTGCGTTATGTCGCAAGGGCACTGGTTGGGGCGGACAATGTCATCGATATGCAGCCTTGCCGCAGCGCCAACTACTGTTGTGGCGGCGGCGGCGGTTTCCTGCAAGCGGGCATGAACGATCAGCGCCGTGCCTATGGCAAACGCAAGTTCGATCAGATTGCGGTGACGCAGGCCGAGTACGTTCTCACCCCCTGTCACAACTGCCATTCCCAGATTACCGACATTGGCGAGGTCTACGGTGGCGACTATCGGGTCATCCATTTTTGGACCCTGATTTGCCTGTCGCTCGGTATTCTTGGTGAAAACGAACGCAAGTATCTGGGCCCAGAGCTAATGGAAATAGGGTTGCCATGAGCACGTTCGATAAAGAATACGAGACCGCGGTCCTGATCATCGGTGGTGGTGTCACCGGAACGGGCATCATGCGCGATTTGGCGTTGCGTGGTTTCCACTGCCTGCTGATTGAACGCAAAGACCTGAATGCCGGAGCGTCGGGCGGCAATCATGGCCTTCTGCACAGCGGTGGGCGTTACGCCTCGACGGACTGGGAGACCGCCGCCGAATGCCGGATCGAAAGTAACATACTCAAAAAACTGGCTCCGGAATGTATTGATGATTGTGGCGGGCTGTTCGTCGCCGTCGAGGGTGACGACCCGGACTTTGCTGAGCATTTCCCCGAACACTGCGCCAAGGCGGGCATCGATTGTCACTCGCTAAGCCCCGCCGAAGCCAGGGAAAAGGAACCCGGCCTGTCAGAAAAAATATTCGCCGCCTACAGTGTGCCGGACGCCACCGTTGATCCGTTCCACATCACACTTGGAAACGTCAATCATGCTCAACAACTGACAGATAGTCAGTACCTGCCTCACACAGAGGCCGCTGAATTTGAAATAGAAGATGGATTGATCCAGAGCGCCTTGTGTCGCGATATTCGTTCAGGTGAGAGAGTGCGCATTCGCGCCAAACAGGTGGTCAATGCGACAGGGGCCTGGGCGAAGAATGTGGCTCGACTGGCAGGCTGCACGGATGTTGATCTTCTGTACGCCAAAGGCACCCTGATCATCAGCAATTCGCGAATCACCAACGGCGTCGTCAACCGCCTGCGCTCACCGGGAGATGGCGACATTCTGGTGCCCGGCGGCACCGTCTCTATTTTGGGGACGACATCTGACAGGGTCGATAGCCCTGAAGGATTGCGGCCAACCGTGGATGAGGTTGATCATATCCTGAATGAAGGCATTCCCATGTTGCCCGGTCTGCAAAATACGCGTTTCATCCGCGCCTTTTGCGGCGTGCGCCCACTGCTGCAATCATCGGAGGCGGGAGCCGACGGCCGCAAAGCGAGCCGCGGTTTCAGGCTTTTTAATCACGAGGATCAGGGCTTGAGCAATTTCGCCTCTCTTGTCGGCGGCAAGCTGACGACATATCGGCTGATGGCGGAAAAAACCGGCGACCTTGTGGCGTTCCGCATGGGCAAGGATGTCCCATGCAAGACGGCGAGCGAGCCTCTGCCTGCGGGTGACAGCGTGCGCTGGACCGAACCCGGATATGCGCCACGCTACTGGTATCAGCGCAACGACCCTAGCGACGCCATCTTGTGTGAATGTGAAATGGTGCCGCGCTCGGCGATTGATGAAATAGTCGAAACGGCGCCCGGAGCAGAAAGTCATATGACCCTGCGCGCCATCGCACTGCGTTCACGCGTCGGCAAAGGTGCTTGTCAGGGCTCGTTCTGTGCCGCGCGGGTTTCTTCATACCTTTATGACCGGGGCGTCTATGAGGGAATTGAAGGACACGAGCACATGCGCGATTTCGTGGCCGAAAGGTTTAAGGGTGTGCGCCCAGTCTTGTGGGACAAACAGATGCCGCAGATGGAACTGGCGGAGGCCATCCATTGTGGGCTTCTGGGACTCGACCTTGAAAAGGACGACGAGTCCGGGTCAGCAACATGAAACGGCAATTAAGAGATCACAGCACCCAGTTGACGGTGATCGGTTCGGGACTTGCAGGGTTCGCCGCCAGCATATTCGCGCTCGATCGTGGCCTTGCGACGGCGCAGATCGGAAATACCGGGGCGGTTGCCTACACCAGCGGTTACCTCGATCTGCTCGGTTGTGAGGCAGGCAGTATTTTGGATGATCCTTGGCAGGGTCTGGCGGCGTTGCGCCGGAACGAACCTAACCATCCGTTGTCTCGAATTGGCGATGAGACAATCCGTGAGGCTTATTCTTTGTTCATTAAGACACTCAGCGATATGGGCCTCGACTACAGCCAACCCGGCGATACCAACGTGAAGGCCTTATTGCCGGGTGGCGTCGTCAAGCCGACGTTCTCGATCCCGAAAACCATGCTTGCGGGTGTCGAAGCCGCGCAAAACAAAACACCAACTTTGATTGTCGATTTCACGGGTTTGCAGGGCTTCAGTGCAAAAGAGATGGTGGCGAACCTTTCTCCCTCCTGGCCGGATATTCGTGCTGAGACCCTGACCTTTCCGGACATGGAAAGCGGTGCGCCGATTTATGCTGAGGTCATGGCCCGCGCCCTTGAAGTCGCGGCGAACCGAAAGCTTTTGGCAGAACGCCTCAAGGCGGTTCTCGGCAATGCCAAAGCCGTTGGTCTTCCAGCTATTCTGGGTATTCATGCCTCCAGCGCCGTGCACGCGCATATGGAGGAACTCATCGATGTGACGTTGTTCGAAATTCCGACCATGCCGCCGGCCGTGCCGGGCATTCGTCTTCGGGAATTGTTTGAAGGAATACTGCCAACAAAGGGCCTGATGCTGGTGCCGCAACATAAAACCAACCGGATTGACCTCGATGAAGACGGCGTCGTTGTTTATCTGGAAGACAGTTTTGGCGAGATTGTCATTCGTTCACAGGCCGCCATACTCGCCACCGGCCGGTTCCTGTCCGGTGGACTTTCTGCCGATCGCAATTGTGTTCGCGAACCTCTGGTGGGCATTCCGGTAACCCAACCGGAATGCCGCAACGCCTGGCACAGCCCCGATTATTTCGATCCGAACGGGCACCCGATCAATCGCTCAGGCATTGAAGTTGATGACCACTATCGACCGCTAAAGGCAGAAGGGCGCCCTGTCAGCGAACGCCTGTTCGCCGCCGGTGTCGTACTGGCGCATCAGGACTGGGTCCGGCAGCGTTGCGGCGCCAGCGTCGCCATCACCAGCGCCTATAAAGCGGTAGAAGCGGTGACGAATATCCTGAATCGGAAACCTTGACCGGAAAATTTAATAAATGAAATTTATCGACATATCATAGTCAAATGGTGACCAGATAATTCTCCAAATTTAAACCCACATTATTGATTCAATTTACTCCCTGAAATGTCCGCTTCGGGTCATAAGCAGACTATTAACCAGACACCAAATGATGTCTACTTACTGCCGGATAGTGGACATTGATTCCGGATTAGTATTTGTGCGCCAAAGCCTCCCTCGGGCATTCCGACATCGGGTCCATTGACGCTATTGGCGCTATTGTCACGGGGCATGGAGAACAACCAACGCCTCCTACACAGCCTCGTCGGTGTGAACGTCGGGCGACTTCTGTGGCTTAAACTTGACGAGAGTAGAGTACTTCGTAGCGGCGGCATTGAATTTTTTCAACATTATCATCGTTACTGAAGCCAAAATTGGCCCCAACAATTTGGAAATCATGAAACCCAAGCCGACATAACAGACGGCCAATGATGCTAGATATGTCCAATTGTTTGTTCCAATATTCAGCATGGGCTGACATGGTGAATATAGTCGAATCTCCCCTCATTCGAATCCCCACCTTCTCAGGCAGTTTCAATGATAGCAGGCGGTTGGGTATCGATAACGGGCCGGTAGAGGTTTGCAGCAACCCTCAGAGAAGGAGTGTTTAGCGTTTCACCGCCAATGCTCATGTCGCTGGCGGTTTCTATCGCCATGTTCCACGCCACTTCGGCCTCCGGCCCGGTGTGTACCGGCGGTCGTATCGTCCTTTGTCTTCCCTGCTGTGCGAGCCTAGCTCTCTCAAGTTCTCCTTCCGCTGAAAACTCATGCCAAAGATCCATCCGCTTGCTTATTTGGGGTAGCTCCTCAATATGGGTCGTCGAAGGCGCGGCCTTCGCCACCGTCTGGGTGAGCGGAAACGGCCCGACCAAGGCTAGGTATCGTTCGTAATCGAGGGGAGCGATATTGATCATGGCTCAACGGCTCCTTTGGCAGGAGAAGAGGGGGGCCAAACACAACTAATGCCTTTCTTATGATTTATGCCCGTTGTAGCGCCTCGTCAACTGGATGTATTCGCTCCAGGTGGTTTTTAACGACCTATTGACGCTATTGGCGCTACTGTCACGGGATATAAAAAACCGGACCCGAAGGCCCGGCGAGTTTAACAGGGATGTCAGAGGCGCGCATGAAGCGCATGGGGAGGGGGTTGCCCCTGACTCGATTATAAGAGCACAGTTCCCAATATTTATCAGTGACGGGCATCACACCCCTATTTTTCAAGGATACATCTTTGCCAGCACCGGACAGGACAGTAGAGAAAAAATACAGAAATCCCCCTGGATCAGCCCCGCGCCCGCCGGGTGGAACGCAATGGGAATGGAAACTATTTATCTGGCGTTTGATGATTTCTTCATTCTTGCCCGGGCCGAAGCCCTCGAACAAACTGACTCTAAGCCCAGGAGAAACAATGAGTGGCTTTCATGCTCTGGGTGAGGGCGAGGGAGTGACCTGGCTGGGGCATTCCACATTTCTTGTTCGCCAGGGCGGACTGACCATTCTGACCGACCCCTTTCTGACCAAATACGCATCTCCGTACCCACCTTTTGGACCGAAGCGGCATTCGGGACCAGCATTGCGCATAGATCAGTTGCCGCCGATCGATATTCTTTTAATTTCTCACAATCACTATGACCATCTTGACGAGCGGACCCTCCGCCGATTGCAAAATAAGGACAAAATGCAGGTTCTGGTGCCGTTGGGAGTAGGAGACCTTCTACGGGGTTTGGGGTTTTCAATCGTCAAGGAACTTGATTGGCATCAGACCTCTGTGTTCGGCAACGTCGAGGTTCGTGCACTGCCCGTTGTGCACGGTTCGGGGCGCGGCTTGAAGGACAGCAACCAATCGCTCTGGTGTGGATTCAAGATCAAATCGGAAAAAACCAAATTGTTCTTTGCCGGAGATACCGCTTACGGAGAGGTTTTCGCCGAACTGGGGCAAATCTACGGGCCATTTGATGTGGGACTTTTACCCATAGGGGCATATCACCCCGACTATTTTTTCCAACGCGTCCACATCAATCCGGAAGAGGCAGTTCAAATTTCCCAGGATATGAGAATCCATCATCTAGTTGCCATGCATTGGGGCAACATCGTGATGACGAAGGAACCGATAGAAGAACCGCCCATTCGCTTCGCTAAAGCTGGGCGTGAGGCGGGTATCCCCGACCACCGACTTCACATCCTAAAAATTGGCGAAAGCTACAAAATTAGTTCCGAGTAATGGTTTCCATGTTCACGTAACCGAGCCGGGTGGTTGAATTATGTACGCGCCTGTTCATCCCTGCTCAGGGGTGCTTATTGGACAATTATTGGACAAAAACCACAGAGGCCGCTCGGATAGGCGGCTAATGCATTGAAAATATTGGCGTCCCCTACGGGATTCGAACCCGTGTTGCCGGCGTGAGAGGCCGGGGGAAATTCCCAGAATTCTGCGGTGTTGGGAACTTCAAAATTCATGTGAATTCACGTAAATTCATACGGATTTAATAATTGTTCCCGTTGCGTTTTCCCGCCGCGCGCGGCGTATATATCAACTTCCCTTTGTTGCCGCAATAAATTGACCCCCACCGACGACCTAACTAGAAATAATTCTCAAGAGACAAGGTGTGAGATCTCCAAATCCCCAAATGAATGTTCCGGCGATTAGGAGCAAGAATTCGATCCGATAGAAAAGCCGCTTGCTCGCATTCAGCATATCTCCAAGATATGGTTGGAAATCTTTCCACTCATCTCTGAGTTTGTTTTCCGTATCCTCAACAACTTTATCAAATTTATCTTCTGGTATATGTATTTTCTCCCGGACGATTTCTCCAAGTATGGAGAGGTTGCTTTCGAAATAGTCATTAATCTGCGCCTTGTACGAGAGGAGCCAATTGTGGATAGAAGCATAGGCGAAAAGAATTGCGATAATAACGATAAGTGATCCCGAGCGCTGAAATGCACTCCATTCATATGCGCTCGAGGTCAACGCGTGATTTGTCAAGTCGATGGAAATGCCGGTAAAGGCAGTCAATTCGGCTATAACCAAGGCGGAAATAGAAAACTCCCAAGCTTTTTTTGCTGGCTTATGTGCCATTCGAACTCTCCTTTCAGTGCTGCTATTTTAACGGCAGTAAATTGCCATAAATTCACTCCTGAAAGTAGAGGCAAAGCCCTCATTCATACATATTTATTTTCTTGTCCGGCTTCGTTTGGCAGGGGCTCATGTACGGGCGCCATTATCCTGGAAGTGATGCAGCATCAACGCCTTCAATCCAAAAGTGTAGCAATAGACCTGGCAGCGGCTTTAATGATTATTTCTTCAAGTTGCTTTTCCCACCAATCAATGGCTTCTCGAACAACATCTCGTTGATCTTGGCCTTCGAAAGGACCGTCGTGAATGGGATAGGATCGAGTGTGCGGAGCTTCTCCGGCCTCTATGTTTGCACCAACATGGATTGTAATGCCCTGCCCTGCATGTAGATCGTATTCATGAAGAATGATATTCGCGCTCTCAGCGATAAAGCCCCAATAGATTTTGGGCTCAGGCTCGCTGGCCTTCATTCCATCTCGAAATGATTGAACTTCTTTTACTAACTCGGGCGGATGAGTGTCATCCTTAATATCCACTTCAAAAAGGACATTTCGAACAGTTCGGAGAAGGGTGCAGCATGCAGACCACTGGACTCGCCAAGTGGTTCCTGAGGGCTGCTCCTCCAAAAGGCGCAAGGCTTCTCGACAGTCTTCCAAGACCATTTGAGCGCCGAGTTGAAAAGGAGCGTCACTTGCCATTAATTATATTCACAGCTTAGGTAAATTTAATATGGCTAATCCCATTATTAAAAAGTTCCCAAAAAATTCCCAAAGTTCCCAAATTGGCGTCCCCTACGGGATTCGAACCCGTGTTGCCGGCGTGAGAGGCCGGTGTCCTAGGCCTCTAGACGAAGGGGACCATGGGCTGTGGCAATGGGTTTATCAATATCAGGCTTGCCGGAAGTCGGGCAAGGTCTTTTAGGTCTTATGGCTTACTGGTTGGAAAGTCTGCGGGCTTCGGCGACGAAGGCTTCGGTGTCGGCCTTGTCCGTGTTGAAGGCGGTGATCAGGCGAATGATCGAGCGCTCCTCGGCCGGCCAGTCATAGAAAGCGAAGCCGGCGCTTCGCAGGCCTTCGATCATGGTGTTGGGCAGGCGGGCGAAAAGCATGTTGGCATTGGTTGGAAACAGCAATTCCACATCGCCGATCTCGCTTAAGCCCTGGGCCAGGGTTTTCATGCAGTCATTGGCGTGGCCCGCCATTTTCAGCCACAGGCCGTCTTTCAGATAGGTTTCGAACTGGATGGCCAGAAAGCGCATTTTTGAAAACAGGTGGCCGCCGCGCTTGCGCCGGTAGGCGAATTCATCGGCCAGACCGGGTGTGAACATGACGACGGCCTCTGCCGCAAAAGCGCCGTTTTTGGACGCCCCGAATGACAACACATCGATGCCCGCCTTGACGGTCATTTCTGCAGGGGTACAGCCCAGGGCGGCGACGGAATTGGCCAGACGCGCCCCGTCCATGTGGACTTTCAGGCCGTGTTCGTGGGCAACGGCTGTGATCGCCGTGATTTCATCAAGGGTGTAGACGGCACCAGTTTCTGACGTTTGCGACAGGCTGACGGCGGTGGGTTTGACGTGGTGCACATCGCCGTGCTCGTCCTTTAAGGCATCGGCCAAATCGGACGCAGTGATTTTGCCGTTCCTGTCGGGCAGCTGCACCAGTTTAGCACCGCCGGTATAAAATTCAGGCCCGCCGCATTCATCGACTTCAATATGGGCTTCGGGGTGGCAATAGATACTGCCGTATGGCGGGGCCAGTACGGACAGGGCAAGAACGTTGGCGGCGGTTCCGGTAGCGACCAGGAAAACATCAGCCGTGGTCTCGAACAGATCAGCGATGGTTTGCTCGACCGTGCCGGTGGTGGCATCTGCGCCGTAAGGCATGGCCGCACCATCATTGGCGGCCATAACGGCGGCGGCAATTTCCGGGCAGGCGCAGGTGACGTTATCGCTACAGAAGTTCATGACGGGTCCTTAAGGTCGGTGGTTATCGGTATTTCATGGAAGGCAGTAGCGTCCGCGTCAACCCTGTGGGCCGTCGTTTCGGTCGCCCGGCCCTCGTCAACGGCGACAATAAACCACAGCAGATCAGGCTCGAAGGCCATTTTCAAGTCGTATTCGGATGGCTGCGCCGGGTGATCGGGATGGGAATGATAATGGCCGACAATCCGCTCTGGACCGCCTTCCAGTTCACGCATCACATCGAAACGGATTTTCGGGTCAACCTCGAAGCGGTCCCGCGCTGTTCCATCGGTAACGTTGTCACTGGTATGGACTCCGGTAATGGTCAGGGTTTTATCGGCTTCGCCAAATCCTGATAACAGGCCGCAACATTCATCGGGATAGGCCGCTTCGGCTGCCGTGGTGATTTCGGCCATCAAGGCGTTGGCGATTGAAATCATGGGGTGACCTTAAGGGTTCCCAGCAAAGCGCCGTTGCTGGCGTCAACGACGATGACGCGCTCGCAGGTACCCCCGACGGGGCCGATTTTCAGGAACATGCGGGCACCGTCACCCGTGACACTGGCAATAACGCAGCCTTCGGGCAGGGAGAGCATGACCTCGCCGAAGGCCTTTGGCAGGCCCCCGGGCTGGGCTGCCGGGCCTGGAACAATGGCGGGCTGGCCGGCCTCCTGCGGGGCTTTTTCGCCGCCAAAGGAGAAGAACTTGAAGTCCGGTTCATCCGCTTTACGATAGAGTCCGTAAGCGATGACCGTCATGGCGACGATAATAAGAATGGTCAATCCGACGACTAAACCCTTGAGTGCCTGCATAATCCTGTACAGTCTTCCAATGATGACAGAAGAAAATCCAGCAACCACTTACACCGTTACGGTGCCTCCCGGCAAGACCGGCTGCCGTCTTGATAAATTTCTTGCAAATGAGTTGCCGGATTTATCGCGCACCCGCATCAAGGCCTTAATCGAAGAAGGCCGGGTCGGCCTGGGTGAAAAAACGCTCCTGGATCCGTCCGTGAAAGTGCAGGAGGCGCAGGTTGTGAGCGTCCATGTGCCCCCTGCCATCGCCGCCATTCCCCGGCCCCAGTCTATCCCGCTGGACATTGTCTACGAGGACGAAGACGTCATCGTCATCGACAAACCGGCGGGCCTTGTCGTTCATCCGGCCCCGGGCAGTCCTGACGGCACTCTTGTTAACGCCCTGCTTGGTCATGCCCGTGACACCGGGGGTGGCGGCTTGTCGGGGATTGGCGGTGTAGAAAGGCCAGGCATCGTCCACCGGCTGGATAAGGGAACCAGCGGCTTGATGGTTGTCGCCAAGAATGACGCCGCCCATCATCTGTTAAGCGAGCAATTCTCCGACAGGTCTGTTGAACGCGCCTACTATGCCCTGGTCTGGGGGATACCAAAGCCCACGCAAGGCGAGATTTCGGGAAATATCGGGCGCAGTTCGGCCAATCGCAAGAAAATGGCTGTCGTAAAGAGCGGCGGCAAAACGGCGCTGACCCGCTTTAAGGTTCTTAAATCCTACGGCGGGGCCATCAGCCTGGTTGAATGTCGCCTGGCTACCGGGCGCACCCACCAGATCAGGGTTCACATGGCCTGGCTTGGCCACCCGGTTGTGGCCGATCCATTATACGGGGGTGGGGGCAAGGCCGGGCGGCGCGGTCTGAGCACCGAATTGCTGGCGGAAATAGACGCCATAGATCATCAAATATTACATGCTAAATTACTTGGTTTTATCCCTAAACAGGGGGAAGACCCCCTTCGCTTTGAAGGAGAATTACCAAAGTATTTCAATAGATTGATAGAAAAATTGAAGGCCATTTAATTTTTTTCTATACTTGAGCAAATTCGTCGGGTATTGTGATCGCACATTATGGGGATGATGTGCGGTTCAGGTTATTTTTGCCTTGAACTTGAGGGAATAAAAAAGTTTAAGGAGAAGAAAAATGGGTTCTTTATCACTCAATTTTGATACCACCCCCGAAGGCAATTTAAGCCGCTATCTTCAGGAAATCAGACAATTCCCGATGCTCGAGTTTGAAGAGGAAGGTCGCCTGTCCAGAAAATGGCGCGACTTCGCCGACAATGACGCCGCCCATCGGCTTGTCACCAGCCATCTCAGGCTTGTCGCGAAAATTGCCATGGGTTATCGCGGATACGGATTGCCGGTTGGCGAGCTGATTTCTGAAGGCAACGTCGGCATGATGCAGGCCATCAACCGTTTTGACCCTGAAAAGGGTTTTCGCCTTTCTACCTACGCCATGTGGTGGATCCGGGCGGCCATTCAGGAATACATCCTGCATTCATGGTCACTGGTGAAAATGGGAACGACAGCGGCACAGAAGAAATTATTCTTTAACCTGCGTAAGCTTAAAGGCCGGATTCAGGCATTTGAAGAAGGCGACATGACGCCCGAGCACACCACCGAAATCGCCACCCGTTTGAAAGTTTCAGAAACCGAAGTGATAAACATGAACCGACGTATGGCCGGGGCAGATCATTCACTGAACGCGCCACTAAGCCTTGATGGCGATGGTGAAGGACAATGGCAGGATTGGCTGAAAGATGATAACGACAGCCAGGAAGAGGTTTACGCCGAAAACGAGATTCTTGGCCAGCGCCGCGAATTGCTTGCCGGCGCCCTTGAAGGATTGAGTGGTCGGGAATCCCATATTCTTGAAGAACGCCGTCTCAAAGACAATCCGACAACGCTCGAAGAATTAAGCCAGCAGTATGGAATTTCCAGAGAGCGGGTTCGCCAGATCGAAGTGCGGGCTTTTGAGAAGGTCAAGAAATCGGTTAGAAGCGCCGTTATCCATCAGCAATATAACTGTTGATAAGGGGAAGTTAGAGCATATCCGGGTTAAACCGTCTTTGGCGGTGTCCCCGCCGCAGCCGGTGGCGAGCTGGGTGGCGCACTTGACGGTTTCCCATTGCCTCCAAGCAAACTGTCGATGCCATCTAGCAGGGCATCGGTATCGGCATTGCCGGTGCTGGCCGGGGCAGCGTTTGGATCAGCGTTGGCAGCGGCTTCAATCGCTTCTTCGCCAAGTTGATCGCGCATATCCAGGACTTCCTGTGGCGTCCCCACATCATCACCCCATTCGTCAATCAGCTGCCGTTGGGTTGAACGAAGACTGGAAACCCGGCTTTGGGCAATCACCGTAACAAACGTGGCAACGACGGGCGGTAATGATTGAAAGATCATCCAGCCAAAGGCAGCCGCACCATACATGACAATCAGGGAGAACACGTCGGTAAGAATACGCATTGCCCCTTCCATGGTGTTGTCGCCAAGCCACAGGTCCATCATGTAAGGGAAAACACCACAAAGATTGATGCTGCCGATGCAGAAGGTGGCGTTCTTTTTGGGCGTTCTGTCGATAATGGCTGAGACGATCGTCGGCAGTAATCCAAAGAATATGATCATCACCGTCGGCAGCGACATAATCACAAGCACAACAAATCCGACAGATAGCCATAGGGTTAACTGTCCTTGTTTAAAATTGCCCTTCTGAGGCGCTGGTTGTGGTTTATTGGCCATGGGTTTTACCAAAACTCGCCTAAGACCATGATTGAAATAAAGATCATCGTCAGAACGATCGACGTTATAGAAGCATATTTCTGGCCGACTTCCTGGGCCGCTTCGGGGGATGATAACTCTCCGGCTTCGATCTCCTGAATTTCTTCTTCAGCGGTGCTGTATTCAAAGCGGGCTTCGTCATACTTGAACATGTCCTGACGCCGCTTTTCGGCGTTGTCGATCAGATCAAAAAGTTCCGGCAGGCTTCCCTGACGGACGACTCGCGGCATTTCCTGTTCAATATCATGACGTGTCGAGCGACTGAAATAAGTGTTAATGGCGGGGCCAAGAAGGCTACCGATCCAACTGGTCAGGGCGTACACGGGCTCTGCCTTCAGCTTCCATTGCAAGTAAGCCAACAAGCTCAGCAGGCCGATCATAAATGAAGAATCTTTTGGTTCGGCCAGCGCACTAAGGTGGGGCTCAATGCGTTCCTTGAAGCGGGCTGCGATAAAGGCGGTTACATGCCGGTCCAGGGGACGTAATTTTTTGTCCGTACGATCAGCGATGTCATCAAGGGCGGGCAGTAAGTCTTCAATGTTGATAATACCAAGCTCTGCTATCAGTGGGCTTTGACAGGCCAGCGAAGCGTTTAAGTCGTACAGGCATCTTTCAATCCCGAAACCGGGGCCCTCGATTTGCAGGATTGTTTTCAATCTGGCGAAAACGCTCTGAAATTCTATTGAAGCCTCGTCGCGAATTTTTTCGCAAGGTGCGCTATACCAGATTTCGGTAATGCCATGGTTGATGACCTCGGCCGCTGTTTGCATGGAGTTACGGCGAAGCAGTTCTACCGCCAGGGCCGGCCCGTAGCCTTCGGGCATGAAAGCTAAACCCTTGTAGCGAATGGGCCCTTCGGGATCCATAAGGATGGAGGCTTTGGTAACGACATAGTCGTCCATACCCCTGAAAGTATTTTCATGAAGTTCTGCGGCCGCGGCAATGGCATTGATGGAATCGGCGAGATCGCCTTCTTCGAGATTACGTCTCAACCAGGTTTCAAGCTTTTCATCCTTGATCGCTGCCGCGCCTTCCTTGACGTTCTGGGTAAAGGAATGTGCGAGGCTCTTTGCGTTACGGTATTCAATTTCCATGAATATGTAGGGTGTTTCGGATTTTAGCGCCGGCTTGCGCTGCATCGGTGTTTGTCGCTTGCCTTCCATCCACAGGTTCATTTCTTCAACACCCCAGCGGTCGCCCGGATCGTCGCTAAGGACACCACGCAGGGGTTCAATAACGGTAACCGGAATGCGCCGCTTGCCGCACAATGCGCTATAGGAGCCGTGCTCAATTTTTTCCTTAAACAGATCATCAGGTGTCTTGTGTTCGATGATGTTTTTGCCAAGTATAAGAGAGACAATCGTCACTCCCATGGCATACAGGTCGTCACTTAAGGAACCACTTCCCCGGCCACCGGGGGAAGCCATGCCGCGCTCGATCGGTTCGTAAATTAATGGCTGGTCGAATCCGGGTGGACAGGTAACACAATCGCCAAGGACAACCTCTGTACGTCCCTTGTCCATGAAGAACAGGTTTTCAACGCGAATTTCACGATGATTGATTTCCTTCAACTCCATGTCTTTTATGGCTTTGTAGATGGGCTCAATAAAGGTGTCCTGAATTTCATATTCATTTGCCTTGAACTCTCCTCTTTCGATCGCAAGTGCGACACTGCCACCGAGCGGACGTTCATATATAATAATGCTGGTATGCTGATTGATCGGTGGCCAAAAGGCAGTATCCCAGGCGACGGCTGTCATGAGCCCGTGATGGCTCTCGTTGTTTAACTTTTGCAGGACATCCATACGGGTTGGCATTCCCGGTGTGGCTATCAAGGCAAACAGCTCAATTTCCTGATTTCGACGATCACGAACCGCATACGCCTTTGCCGAAGGCATATCGAGTTCACTGATCGGGGTGTTCACATCGACCAAAAACTGGTCGTTGATAAGGACCGGGCCGGTTCCTCCGGCCGACTGGTCACCTGCACCATTTTCTTGGGGCGAGATAGCCATCGTTTTTTCCAAACAAGAAACCGGGGGTCAAACCTTCTGGTTGACCATTCCAATTTCAGACATGGATTTTAGCGATTATGCCCTTGATTTACAATGAAATATTAAAATTTTAGCCAATTTGTTAACCATGTTGGCAAAATTGCAGTATTTGGAATCGGTTACGATGCCCTAGTCTGCGAACGGATCATGAACAAGGATGGAATCTTCACGTTCGGGACTTGTTGAAAGCAGGGCGACCGGGGCGCCGATCAATTCTTCGATTCGGCGGACATATTTAATCGCCGTGGCCGGAAGTTCAGCCCATGAGCGGGCACCTTCCGTGCTTTCGAACCATCCTTCCATGCTTTCATAGATGGCTTCGACCTTATGCTGCTTAACAGTCGAGGCGGGCATGTGATCATAGACTTCACCATCGATCAGGTAGCCGGTGCAGACTTTTAACTCGTCCATGCCATCAAGCACGTCGATCTTGGTCAGGGCGATACCATTGATGCCGTTAACCTTGACCGCCTGGCGGACAAGCACGGCGTCAAACCAGCCACAACGTCGGGGCCGCCCGGTGACGGTGCCGAATTCATGACCGCGTTCGCCAAGGCCCTGGCCGACTTCATCTTCCAGTTCGGTGGGAAACGGTCCACTGCCGACGCGAGTCGTATAGGCCTTGGTTATACCCAGCACGTAATCGATTGCTCCCGGTC
This sequence comes from Rhodospirillaceae bacterium, assembly GCA_018662005.1. Classification (NCBI taxonomy): domain Bacteria; kingdom Pseudomonadati; phylum Pseudomonadota; class Alphaproteobacteria; order Rhodospirillales; family Rhodospirillaceae; species Rhodospirillaceae bacterium. The sequence continues at coordinate 39,780 of JABJHA010000044.1, forward strand.
CCTGTCCGGAACCGGCGGCGGCTTGCCCTGCGACGACATTGGAGGAGGTCACAAACGGATAGGTGCCATGATCGATATCGAGCATCGTTCCTTGTGCACCCTCGTAAAGAATACGTTTGCCTGATCGTCTGGCCTCATCGAGCTCTTTCCATACAGGCTGGGCATAGATCAGCAGTTCGGGGGCCAGTGCTTCGAGTTTGCCAATCAATTCGTCACGATCAATTTCAGTCAGTCCCAATCCGCGCAACAGGGCATTGTGATGGAAAAGAAGTTTGTCGACTTTATCGCCCAGCACGTCCAGGTCGGCAAGATCCCCGACCCGAATGGCGCGCCTGGCCACTTTGTCTTCATATGCTGGTCCAATACCGCGTCCAGTGGTTCCGATCTTGGCCTTGCCCAGGGCTTCTTCACGGGCCCTGTCCAGATTACCATGCAAGGGCAGGATCAAAGGCGCATTATCGGCAATGCGAAGGTTTTCGGGTGCGATGACGATCCCCTGTTTCCTGATATTATCGATTTCCGAAAGCAGGGCCCACGGATCGATGACAACGCCATTGCCAATGATCGATAATTTACCACCGCGAACGACGCCCGAAGGCAGCATATTCAGCTTGTAGGTAACACCATCGATCACCAGGGTGTGACCGGCATTGTGGCCGCCTTGAAAACGAACCACGACATCGGCGCGCTCCGACAACCAGTCTACGATTTTTCCTTTACCTTCGTCGCCCCATTGCGAGCCGACGACGACTACATTAGCCATGTCGTGAAATTCCTTTTTAGATTTTGACGCTTAACAGGCATGAACTTTGCCGTTAGATAAATAGTGAGAACAGCCAAGGCGCTTTGCCTCTTTCTTTGCATCGTCGCCGTTTTCCAGTCCGTCGATTGTGATCCAGCCCTCGGCCCGCAATTTGCGTCCCTCGGCGTTATCGGTCCCGCTGGCAAGGTATAAGCGTTTTTTTGCCTCCGCCGGTGCGATGGCGCGCAAAACGGAGTCCATGAACAGGGTCATGCCGGTCGCCGGTTCATCCTCACTTCCGGCCAGATAACGACCGCCACCGCCAAGTTCACCACGAACACCAGTCGAAAAAATGGTGAAAGTGACGCCCGAGTGATATTCCAGACCACGGCTTTCGACGGGATCGACCGTCAGGCTTAAATCGGCAGCGGCGCTGCGAATTTTCTCGACGACCTGTGCCAGCGACGCGAGTTCATTGGCTGCGGCTTTCGGCAACTTGAGTTTGGTCAGTGCCGCCAGGGCGTCATCAGCAGGCCCTGTGGCCTTCAGCATGGCTGTTAACTGGTCTGTTGTCGCCTTGCCAAGTTTTTTTGACAAAGCGCCCACGGCGGCTTCGTCCTTTCGGTCGAGGGCGACGCGTAAGGTGTCTCTGCTTTCATCATCAAGATCAATTTTTCCCAAAAGCGCCGGCACCAGTGTTGGCAGGGCCAGATCAATGGACAGGTCCTTGACCCCCACATCGCTTAACGCTTCAACGGCCATCAAAATCACCTCGGCATCGGCCTGCGGGTCCTGGCTGCCGAGCAACTCCGATCCGACCTGCCCAAACTGACGTTCGGGTCGCATTTGGGTGCCCCTAATTCTGAGGACCTGCCCCCCGTAACACAGCCTTAATGGGCGCGGTGAATTTTTCATTCGGGTGGTGGCGATACGCGCAACCTGCAGGGTCATATCGGCGCGAACGCCCATCATCCGCTGTGAAACCGGATCCATCAGCCGGAAAGTTTGGCCGGACATTGCCGCCCCGCTTCCGTCCAGCAAGCTTTCCTCAAATTCAATTAAAGGCGGTTTGACCCGATCATAGCCATGGGCCGAAAAACAGGCGATCAGACGCTCCGTCGCCGCCGCCTCACATTCGGCGTCTGGGGGGAGCACATCGCACATACCGGCTGGCAGCAGGGCTTTATCTGAAAAATCATTCATAATCGGGATCTGTGGAGGCCATTGATGTGAAGGCTAAACTCCGGGGTTTAGTACCCGGAATCCTTGATGACGGCAATTATAAAAGAAAAGAGGGGATTGATCAAAAAAGCTCAAAGGTCCGGCTGGTGATTGTTTTTCCCATATTTCCAACCATTTCAGGAATCATCGCCCGGATCAGCGATGCGCCATCTGATTGACCGAGATTAGCCACAGACCATGCCTGCCAGTGTCGTTTGCCGTTTGTCCGGTTGTCGATTGAAACTTCCAAACGGTACTGCGAGGGGGTCATGACGGAGGTTTCGCCCTTACCCTGGTTGAAGATGCCACCACTATTGCTGTCATACAGGTTGAACCGCATTCTGGCATCTTCGCCACCCTCGCGGCCGCCATGGGCGTCAAGTTCAAGAATCGCGCGTCTGTCGCGGGTTTTGTATGCGCCAAGCTCATCGCGAGTCTCAAAAGTGATAATCAATTGGGCATCGGCGCTGACCGAAAACCCTTGGCGGGTGAGAATCTGCTCGAATTCTTTTTTCAGCCGCATGTTTTGATCCGAATTATCCAGTGGCTGGACACTGAAAGCGGATCCCTGCGGCAGGGGCTTGTAGGCGATGGCGTTCAACAAGCCTTCCCCATAGCCTTGAGCAATGGCGGGCCCGGCGGACTGAACGAACAGGCCGAGAACAAAAACGACAGCCGAAAGAATGGAAAAGCGCCTCATGTTAGAGCCCTAAAGTACCCATAAAATGTGGAAAAACCCAGCAGCAGACTCAATTATCCGGCTCTCTTGGGTTCTGTGTCAACTCAGAATATGCGTAATAAATTGTTAAACAGTACCGGTCACACTCACGGCTTAGCCTATTGGGGTGAAAACCATGGTTTTAGAGACAATGAAAACACAAAACATATCATTCTTCCGCCCCGGCGGTGTCTTTGGCATTGGCCTTGTCGCCGGTCTTGTCGCCGGTTTCGCGATCTTGATTATTGCTGCCTAGTGTGATGGTTCTGAAGTATGGCTCATTAATTGAGCCATACTTCAGAGCCTGAATCACACGAGATTCAATATATACGTGGCCTGCTGATACCAGTAATTCATGATATGAATGACTGGTGCAGGACACTAGTCGAAAGTAACGGCAAGCGGTCCGCTTGAACTCGGCCAGACACCATCATCAATAACATTGGCTCCATTAAAGATCAGATAACCGCGTCGCCCGTAATGGGGCAGGGGTCTGAGCAGGGATTGCAATGCCTTGTTATCGGCGGCCTCGACAACCAGCAGGGGGTTGACCATTCCATTACTATCGGTCCATCGCCAGGCCCAAGCCCTGGCGCTTCCTCGTCCAAGCAGGGTTTTGGGGGTGGAAGGAAGGTTTCTTTCATGCAGAAATTGCGTAACCGTTTCAGTGGGCCCGATAATCAACAGCGGCCCCTGAAGGGGTGCCGTCATGGAATAATCGGCGAAGTGGGCCGGTCCATCGAGCATTTTGCCCGCAAGTTGTCTTGCGGTTTGTTCCATATCCGGGTTTGAGCCGGCAAAAACGACCGTGGTATCCGTATTCAAAGTTGTATCACGCAGGATCGGCGGCGCCTCGCTGGCGCCCAATCTGCGGAAAATATCAAAATCCGGATCAACGGTTATGGAAAGCGGACGGGCCGACAAAGGCAGTTCAACGCGCGAGGCTTCTCCATCGATTCCGGCCTGAAACATTTCTTCACCCTTTGTTGTTTGCAGCCGGATTGGCACTTCCAGAGAGTACGGTAGATCAGGTTGGGAAAGGGTGAAGGATATTCTGTCCACAGATTGGATGATGTCTGAAAGAACGATCCTGGCTGCCCCACTGCGATCAATCCATTGAGCAAAGAAAGCGCTTAAGTTCTGGCCGGATGTTTGCTCGAAAATGGCCTGGATTTCGGCCCAGCCTGCGGTGTTGAATTTGTACCGTGTCCAGAAATCCCGAATGCCCTGGGAGAAGCTCTGCTTGCCGATTGTTCTTTCAAGCATATGGAAAATGAAGGCAACCTTGTTGTAGCCAATGATCTGGGCAGCATCGTGCCGGCGAGAGATGAATGATCTGACCGCGTGATCGCGCCTTGGCGGCAGGGCTGCATAATCACGCAACCAGCCGGTTCGCATTTGTTTGCCTTTGTCCTGTTCGCGTTTTTCTGAAAAGGCGTAATCGGCCATGAAGGTGGTCAGGCCTTCGGCCCAGTTGCCGTTTTTGTAATCAACACGGACGCCATTTCCCCACCAGTTGTGCAGGACTTCGTGACCTAACGAGGTGAAGCGAATGAAGGGCAGACGCAACACCCGCTCCCCTATATAGGTCATGCCGACAAATCCCAAACCAACAGGCAAGGGGCCAGAAACGATAGAAAAGGATGAAAAGGGATAGTCTCCAATTAGCCTTGTGTAGTGATCAATGTAATTCGCTGTGGAGTCCAGGTAACCCGCGGACAGGTTTTCCAGACCTGGCGCAAAATAGGTTCTCAGAACAATTTCACCGTGGCGACGTTCCTCAACGCTGAATGGCCCGGCAATCAAAACGATGCCTTCGCTTGGAACTTCAGACTTGAAGACGGCGCGGTATTGGCCGGCTGTGGTTTCTTCCTTGATCAGACGTCCGGGGACAATAGCCTTTTGCGGCGCAGGCAGGGTCATGGTCAGCTGATAAGTCGCAGCGATACCCGGGACCATCGGATGCCAACCCGAACCTGAATCCAGATAGCTGCCATTTTTTGAAGCCATCAGGGGGGCAGGGCCGCTCTCTCCGGATCGTTCGGTCATTCTTGAAAGAAGCCCCTTATATTCAATGTCGACCACATGACTGGACCCTTCTCCCAGGTCAACACGCAGGATGTTTCCGTGTCTGATCTGGGCAATCTTGCGTTCATCAACTTTGACGCCGGTGATGACCATGCTTGCGGCAAGACGAAAATCAACTTTGCCGGTTCCCTGAATATGCAGACGGTCACGGACCTCCAATGCTCGTGCCCCGGGGTCAAATCGAAGGGTCATCTGGTGGTCAATGGTATTGATGCCTGCCTGGGCAAAGTCGGCGAAAAGCCAGATCATCAAGAGGGCAGTTGAGAAAACGGCTGGGAAGTTCATGGATGTTTCGGGAGTTTCTTCTGAAGGGGAAATTTGGCGACAATATCGAGCTGTTTGCCATCGCGCAGGATAACAAGCGGCAGCCACGTGCCCGGGTTCATGGCGCGAATCGTGGTCACCAGTTCCACCGTCTTCGTCATTTTCATCCCGGCTGCCTGAACGATAATATCATCCCCTTCAAGCCCGGCAGCGGCAGCGACGCTGGCCTCAACGACCTTGATGATGCGGATCCCTTTGTCGCTGTTTTCGATCTGCACGCCAAGCAAGGGATGGGCAGGCCCTGAAGCCCTTGCGGGTCCATCCACGCCAAACACGGCATCAGCAATGGCCAGGCCATCACGGCTTTTTAACTGGTCGCAAGATAACTCCTTGTCCCAGGGCAGCAGGATGGCCGCATTGTCGATCCCCAAATCGGACAGTTGATGGGAAATGCCAAAGCCGTACTCCACATGGCCGCGCCCGACAATGGCGACGACAAGGGGTTCGCCACCGGCCATTCTGACATGGGCCAGGGATTCGGCCATTGCCCGGTCCCAAAGGGTCTGAACTTCGATAAAGCTTTCAAACCTTTTTTGATCGGCCGGGCTTAAGGGTGTTTCCTTCTTGTTATTTTCATCGCCATGCATTTGGAACACCTCGGCCAGGCTTTCCCTGTAAGCCTTCGATGGGGGTAAGGGGTCGCCGACGCCTTCGCGCTGTTTCGTGTCAATTGATGCCCAGCCTTGATGTCTTACGGCCCGGATCAGGTCTCGTTCCACATTCAGGGCGCGCATAGGAATGCGGTGCATACGGGCAAAGTGAAAAAGTGGCATGTAGATGTCCGGGTCATAGCGCCAGACTTCGTTCCAGCGGCTGAGTTCAATGAATTTTTTCTCGTCCAGCTCGCCCCTGATCCAGCGGTCAAGAACCGGTTGCACAGCCCGTGGGAAAGCTTCAAAACCAAGCACCATATTGGGATTGCGGCCATACAGACCAGCCAGAGTATGAAGCTGCCAGCGGTGATGCTCAGCACTGGTATGGGCTTCCCCTAACAACACAATGGGACGCTTGGCCATAGCCTTAAGTAAGGCTGTCTGTTTGATTTCTGAACCGTTTTTCGGTGATTGCCAGTGTCCGGGTGCAACACAGGCCGTGCCGCCCTTATTTTGCCCGGCAGCCATGACGTGCCCTGACTGAATGAGCAATATAACAAATGAAAGCCATTTGAGAGATTGGGCGAGGGAAAATATCTTTGAATGCATGGTCTTCAATCATAACCCGTAAAGTGCGGCGACAATAAGGATTTCAATGGTCAATATTTCAGTGTAGTTGCGAAAAGACACGGACAGCCATATTCTATGAAGATATCCTCATTCAGGCTCCATCAGGGCTTGTTTTATATCTTCTGGAGAGAACTCGGTTGAAATCGCGTAAAGCTCCTGAAAAAACCAAACAACACATACTGGTGGCGATGGCCAGTGCTGCTCACGGGCGCGCCATTCGGGCGATGCTGGCTGTTGATCATTATCGCCTGTCGTACGCCCCTGATATGCAAAGCGCCATTGAACATCTGCAAATGAAGACCTTTGATGCGATTATTCTTGATTCGGCACCGTGGCAAGCCGGTCGTAAGAGTCAGGGCCGGAAAATCATCAAGGCGGCTGCAGGCTGGCCCGTCATCGTCTTGCCGGCGGGTATCGAAGGGACGGCAGCATCAATCAGGGCATTCGGTGTTGATGCCCGCTATCTGTCCTGGGACCACGTCGATGGGGCGCTTTTGACGGCTACTATTTCGTCAGTTGTTTCCATTCATCAGGAAGGATTAGCCCTGCGTGAAAGCGAAGACAGGTTTTCCCGGGCTTTCCGATCAGCCCCGGGGATGTATGCCATTTCGACGCCGAAAAATGGTCGTCACGTCAACGTCAACGAAGCCTGGCTAAAGGCATTGGGATACAGGCGACGTGAGGTTATTGGTAAAACCGCCCGTGAACTGAATTTATGGCCTTACCCGAAGGACCGCAAACGCCTGCTCAACGAGATGGCCGAGAAAGGCTCGGTGCGGCAATTTGAAACCCAATTACGGACCAAGAAAGGCAGCCTCCTGGATTTGCAGATCGCCGGTGAAATGATTGAAATTGGTGGCCAGCCGCATTTGTTGCTGGTCGCCTTTGATATTACAGAGCGCAAGCAGGCAGAAATCCAGATTAAGCAAAGTGAAGAGCGCGCACGTGCGGCAGAGAAAGTTATTTCTGACGCTTTGGATAACATTTCCGAAGGCTTTTCGATTTATGATTCCGAAGACCGGCTGGTCAGCTGGAATCAGACCTGGATGGAAATTTATCAATATTCTCCTGAAATGATAAAGCCGGGAATGGAATACGAGGCCCTCAACAGGTTTGACGTCAAACAAAAGGTCATCGATGAGGATTGGAGGCCGGGTGAAGTTTATCTCAAGGAGCGGACGGCATATCGCAGGAGTTTAAAAAGATCGTATGAATTCAAGTTGAGTAACGGCAAATGGATAAGCGTCCGTGAACGCCGGACCTCTGATGGCGGCATTGTAGGTATCCAGACCGATATTACCGATTTGAAACGGGTCGAGGAAAGTCTTCGCAAATCCCATGATGAACTCGAACTGCGTATCCACGAAAGAACCCGGCAACTTCGCGAGGAGGTAGAGGAACGCAAGCGGACAATGGCGGCCCTTAAGGTCAGTGAGCAACGTCTGCGCGACATGGCTGATGCCGCTACGGACTGGCAGTGGGAAACGGATGAAAATTTTCGCTACACGCGCTTTTCCGACACAATTCTCTCTGTGCTTAATATTGACCCAAAAAAATTACTTGGGAAAACCCGGCTGGCCGTTGTTGTTGATGGGGTCGAGAACTTGGACGGCGAAAAATGGCTGCAACATGTCGATGATCTGGAAAACCATCGCCCCTTCAGGGATTTTGAGTACGCCCACAAACATCCCGATGGACACGTCTTGCATATACGCGTCAGTGGCAAACCAGCCTTCGATGAGAAGGGGAAGTTTACCGGTTACCGGGGCACCGGTTCTAACATCACAACCCAGGTCGATGCCGAAACAAGTGCGGCCAGTGCACAACGGCAATTGAACGATGCCATCGAAGGGATATCCGATGCCCTTATTCTTTTTGATAACGATGATCAGATGGTGATGTGTAACAGCCGTTATCGGGAAATATTCTCACCCATCGCAGACAAACTTGTGCCAGGCTTGAGGTTTAAGGAACTTTGTCGCCTTGTTTCAAGAAGCCGGATATTCATATTCGCCGATGATTCGTCCGAAAAGTGGCTGAATGAAAGATTGGCGGGTCACAAAAAAGAAAATATGCGATATGAGCAGCCCCTGAATAATGGACGTTGGGTGAATGTTATTGAATACCCGACCAGCGACGGCGGCATCCTGATTTTGCTGACCGATATTACGGAACTGCGTCAAAGTGAGGAAGAATTACGCAGAGCCCGTGATCAGGCGGAAGTTGCCAATCGGGCGAAATCGGATTTCCTTGCTGGTATGAGCCACGAATTACGGACCCCCTTAAATGCCATCATCGGGTTTTCAGACGCCATGCGTACACAGTTGTTCGGCCCTATTGAACAACCCCGTTACATCGAATACCTGGGCAACATTCACGATTCGGGTATTCATTTGCTGCAGTTGATTAATGATATTCTCGATATTTCCAAGATCGAGGCGGGCGCCTCCGAAATGAATGAAAGCCGGTTTAGTGTTAGCCCCGTCATGGACCGCGCCCTGCGTCTCGTTAAAAACCGGGCAGTGGAGGGCGGGGTCAGCCTTACCAAGATCATCCCCGGAACATTGCCGTCACTTTATGGCGATGAGAGACGCTTTTTACAGGTTGTCCTGAATATTTTATCAAACGCCATCAAGTTCACGCCTAAGGGTGGTGATGTGAAAATTTCCGCAAAAGTGGAAAAAAATGGCGATATGGCGATCCGTATCAGCGATAACGGAATGGGCATCAAGAAGGCGGATATTAAAAAAGTGATGACCGAATTTGGTCAGATAAACAACAGTCTGGCAAAACCGAAAGAAGGCACCGGCTTGGGTTTACCCTTGAGCAAGGGCTTGATGGAAATGCATGGGGGAACGCTCAGCCTTGAAAGCAAAATCAAGGTCGGAACCGTTGCCACTTTGCGGTTTCCTGCCCACCGGGTTGGCAAGGGATGACATCAAAGGGCGTTATTGCCGCTGGCCACGAGGCAACGGCGAAGGCGGGGCAGGTCGTGCTGAAAGAAGGCGGCAATGCCTTCGATGCGGTTCTGGCGGCGCTTTGTACGGCTTGTGTAGCAGAGCCGGTTTTGGCTTCCCTGGGCGGCGGTGGATTTTTACTTGCTCACCCTTGCGGTGGCAAGCCGCTGCTTTATGATTTTTTTGCCCAAACCCCACGCCATCGTGACACCGGGGGGGAGATTGATTTCTTCCCGATCATTGCCGACTTCGGTCAGGCCGAGCAGGAATTCCACATTGGCATGGGCACTTTGGCCACTCCCGGTGTCGTCAAGGGGCTGTTTGAGGTTCATAAAGACCTTGGCAAAATGCCGATCGCCAAAATCGTCGAGCCGGCCATTGAACTGGCAAAGGGTGGTGTCCGCATCAATCGTCTTCAGGCTTATATTTCTACTGTTGTTGAAAAAATTTATATTTCCAATGAAACCTGTTTGAACGCCTATGGCTCACCGAACCAACCGGGAGAATTGGCCCGGGAAGGCGATACGCTGGCATTCCCGGATTTTGCCGATACCCTTGATAGCCTTGCGCGCGAAGGTGAAGACCTGTTTTACCGGGGTGAAATAGCCGCTGCCCTGGCGACTGATAGCGCCCAGGGCGGCGGATACCTTCGCCGCGATGATATGGAGTGTTATCAGTTAGAGCGCCGCCAACCTCTTGAATTATCTTACGCTGATGCCAGAATCTTGACCAATCCACCACCCTCAACGGGGGGGATTCTGATCGCCTTCGCCTTGGCCTTGTTAGGTGAAGACGCCTTTAGGAATGAAAAGTTTGGCAGTCAGCACCATCTTCAAAAATTAATCAGCGCCATGATGCTAACGAATGAAGCCAGGATCGAAAGCAACCTGCATCAGAATTTGGGGCAAGGGGCGGCCGATACCCTGCTTGACCCCGGCTTTTTGGAAAGCTATCGCAAACGCATCCTTGGCCGGCCAAAAGCACATCGCGGCACCACCCAAATCAGTGTTATCGACAACGCTGGAAATGCGGCTTCCCTGACCTTGTCCAATGGTGAAGGTTCAGCCTATATCGTGCCGGATACCGGCATCATGATGAACAACATGCTGGGCGAAGAAGATATCAATCCCCATGGTTTCAATCAGTGGCCGGAGGATATCCGCATGTGTTCAATGATGACGCCAAGCCTGATTGAAGGCAGGAACGGCGAAATAACGGCGCTGGGCTCAGGTGGTTCAAATCGTATCCGTACCGCCATTTTACAGGTGATCATCAACCTGATCGATTTCAGAATGCCATTGTGCGAGGCCATTGAAAGCCCGAGACTTCATTTTGAGAAGGGACTGTTGAGCGTTGAGGACGGTTTTGACGAAGCCGAACTGGCCTCCTTGCAGGGGCAAGTAAGCAACGTCAAAGCCTGGGGTGAACGCAACATGTTTTTTGGTGGCGTGCATGCTGCCCATTATGAACCCGTAGCGGGTCACCTGGAGGGCGCAGGTGATCCTCGTCGCGGCGGTATCTGTCTTAGGGCTTAATTTTTTGAAGTGGCATTTAATACGATCTGTGACCTCTGTCACAGGCTGTTGGAAATACCCGATTTTTCTAAAGAACGATTAAGGAGCCCGGTGGTTAAGCGGTTTTGAGGGAACGTTTTTGGTGTCGAAATTAAGAAACGCGATCAACATCTGAGAGCCCAATATGATAGGCAGGGCAGCCAGAATAACAGTGCCGGCAGTGGCCGGAATTCCGGTTTCGGCGCTCTCAGTCCATGAGTAAATCCCGTAAACCACACCAAATAACAACAGTAACTTGCCAAGCACAAGTTCGATCGAGGCGATCCCGAAATCGCGAATGAAGTAATTATAGAAAATTCTTTTGACCGCATTGACGTAATGTCTTGCCGCAAAACTCACGATAACGTTGTGTATTTTAAGGCTGCTTTCTTCATCGCCGTATCTGGCAGGCATGGGGATATCGATGACAACACCCCGCATCATGTTCAGGCGAAACAGCATATCGGACTCAAAGAAAAATCCGTTATCGATCTTATCGAAGGGCAAACGCCGGGCAGCGTCGATATGAATGGCGGTAAATCCATTTGTCGGATCGAACACATTCCAGTAACCGCTTGAAACTTTCGAGGCAAAGGATAGCACCAGATTGCCAAAAATTCGCACTCGCGGCATATCAGACAGGCCATCCAGGTTATAAAACCGGTTGCCTTTGGCGTAGTCGGCAACACCATCAAGCAGCGGGGCGACCAGATCGGAAATTAGAGAAGGGTCCATTTGCCCATCGCCATCAACCTTGACGATGATTTCAGCCCCTGCCTCAATGGCCCGCCTGTAGCCGCTCATGGTTGCCCCGCCGACACCTGTATTGACGTCGTGGATCAGGACTTCCACTCGGGGGTCCTTGCAATTGTTTTTGACGTACTCCCCGGTGTTTTCGGGGCAGGCGTCGTCAATAACGATAATCCGGCTGACTTCTGCACCAAGTGACTTGATGACATCAAGAATTCGCCTGGTTTCCCGGAAGCAGGGGATGACAACGGCAATGTTGGTTTCGTTTATATCGCTCATGGAGGCGCCCATCGTTTAAATATTCTCGCGCTCAAGATAGACGCCGGACCAGCCGGGTGCAAGTCGGTCAGGGAGTTGACAGTATGTGTCCTTATAAACGAATAACAAGAATATCCGTTGAAGGGTGGAAATATCTGTAATATGGGCCAAACACGTAAAATTGTTGGATTTTCGAGTGGGAACAGCGACGTGGATGAAGCCAATGAACAGAGTCTCAGGGGCGTCGAGCTTTTTGCTGCCTTGAGCAAGGATGAACTGGCGAGCGTTGAACAACGTTGCCGCTGGCGTTTATTCGCACCCCATCAACAGATTATTGACAGGGAAAGCCCTTCACGAGATGTCTTCTTCGTTGTCCGGGGGAAAGTCCGTATTGTTAATTATTCCTTTTCCGGACGCGGTATCACCCTTGATGAATTGTATGAAGGTAGTTACTTCGGTGAATTGTCCGCAATTGACAGCGAGCCGCGCTCGGCCAGGGTGATTTCAATATCGGAATCCCTGATCGGCTCCCTGCCACAAAAGTTTTTCCTGGAGACACTGGAAACCCATCCAAAGCTGGCTCTACTGGTGATGGCGCATTTGTCGAAATTACTGCGTGGCGCCAACCAGCGAATCATGGACCTGAGCACCCTCGGCGCCAATAACCGGGTTCATGCCGATTTGTTGCGACTGGTTGGCGACATTGATGAGGATATACCGTTAGCAATTATTGATCCGGTGCCGGTACATAACGATATCGCCAGCCGGGTCAGTACGACCCGTGAAACCGTTGCCCGGGTGATGAACGACTTGGCGCGTCGGGGAATCGTCGAGAAAAAGGGTACAGCCCTTCATATCAAGGACGTTCATCGTTTGCGTGATATGGTCGAAGAGGTTCGCGGCGAGTAAGAAACTCAGCCCAGGAAGGAAGAAATGGTTTCCAGGAATTTGGGAACTGAAATCGGCTTGGCGATGTAGCCCTCACAGCCGCCCTCAAGTATTTTTTCTTCATCACCTTTCATGGCGAAGGCGGTAACGGCGACAACCGGGATGTTTTTCAGGTCATCATCGGCTTTTAGCATTTTGGTGATTTCCAGGCCGGAAATTTCAGGTAACTGAATATCCATCAAAATCAGGTCAGGATGATGTTCACGGGCAAGTCCAATTGCTTCGCGACCATCCGTTGTTTGTACCGTTCCATATCCATGAGCTTGAAGAAGATCATTGAAGAGCTTCATATTCAATTCGTTATCTTCAACGATAAGAATGGTCTTGGACATATCAGCAAAGTTTCCTGATTTCAGGCGATTTTTTTTCGTTGTTAATGAACGAAAACATCTTCAAACGTGTACTTTAACGAAAGAGCACAATTTTATGATGGATGATTCCAATAGCCGTGTCAAACCCTGCGAAAAGCGGCAAAACCCCCTACATCAAAGGTATTAATGCAGATTATTTAATCTTGGCTTCTTTGAAAATCACATGCTTGCGCACGACGGGATCGTATTTACGAAATTCCATCTTTTCAGTCTGGTTGCGGGGGTTCTTTTTGGTCACGTAATAGAACCCGGTATCAGCGGTGCTAACCAATTTGATCAGGATAGTATTGGGCTTTGCCATCGTTTTGTTCCGAACAGATAAATCAAGGTGTTATCAGGCGGCGCACAATACAGTGCGCATGAACCTTGTCAAGGTCTAGCGCGCCGCCGCTGCGGATGCTGATAAATTCAAGGTCCGGGCGTACAGGGCCTTACTGTTTAACAGTGCTTCAGCGACCTTGCTATCAAGTTGTAATTTACGGCGTTCAGGCGGGCAGAAAGCACGCAATTCCTGACGCTGCTCTTTCTCCTGGAAGCTCGTCCTGCGCCAGCCTTCCATGACGGCGGCGGTTTTGATTCTTTCACTTAAAGCCCGGGCGATAATGGCCTCACCGTCAATCCTGTTGCCATCAATGCTGCTGGTGCAGATGGTTGGATAGACGCCAAGACCATGCAGGACGAATCCGGAAGGGGCAATAAGGCGGGACCAGGTCAGGGTAATCTCCCCCTCATTGGGTAACCTGATAACCGTCTGCACGGTACCTTTGCCGAATGATGACGTGCCAATGACGACGGCGCGACCCCTGTCTTGCAAGGCTGCCGCCGCAACCTCTGCCGCCGAAGCGGATTTCCCATCGACCAGAACGACAACCGGGCGACCGTATGCCATGTCACGGCCGCCTGCGTCATAGGATTGCAGGCTGTCAGGATGGCGGCCACGGGTTTCCGATATACGACCCTGGGCCAGGAACAAATCGGCGACTTGAATTGACTGCTTCAACAATCCGCCCGGATTGCCGCGCATGTCGAGAACAATTCCCTTGATGTCGTCGCCTAAATTGGTGCGGGCTTTCTTCAGTTTGTTCAAAAGGTTCCGCGCCGTGCGTTGGTTAAAGGTACTGATTTTAAGATAAACGATGCCGTTCTTATGGCCGTAAGACACGGTGTCGGGGACAATGTGGGCGCGATCAAGTTTAACAATAAGTGGCGCGTTTTCCCCTTTGCGCTCAATTTGAAGGGTGATTTCCGAATGAATAGGGCCACGCAATTGTTCAGAAACCTGTGCCTGTTTCAGGCCGTCTAACACCTTGCCATCGGCGTGGGTGATGCGGTCGCCTTTCAAGATGCCAGCTTTCAGGGCCGGTGTATCGGGCATCACAAAGATAACTTGTGGGAGGTTTTTAATAATGCGAAAACGCACGCCAATGCCGCCAAAACCGCTGCGCTTGGCGCGATTCCTTTTAGCTTCCCTTGAGCCGGCGTAGCGTGAATAGATGTCCAGGTTTGAAAGAATGCCATCGAAGACAGCTTCGTATATTTTTTCCGCACTGGCCTTTCTCATTTCCGTCGATTGCTGACGGCCAAGGGCCGTAATGTGAACAGTTAATTCGGCCCACCCTTCAGCATCATCACCGGCGGGGGCCGCAATCCGCTTGGTAAGGTTGCCGGAAAACTTGACGATGACTTCACCATCATCCGTTTCGACGGTGATGGCCGGATCAATCGATCCCAACCCGTGCAGGCCCTCCATGGCAAACTGGCTCACGGCTACGACCTCGATGTAACGTTCCCTGATGCTCTCATAACCGGCGGTGAAAACCTCTTTCGCGGCCGGTAAGGGGTAGTCATCGTCGGATGTAAGTGGTGGACGTTGAGGCGCACAAGCGGCGACAAGCAATGTCACCAGAACAATGAGAACACCCGGCAGATTGCGCTTATCTACGTTCATAGCATCAAGTTTCCCCGATTCTGACCGTTATACCAAGGTTCAATGTTTTGTTCGTGCTTTTCTGCGCCCGGCCCGGGATTTTGATTTTGATTTTTTTACGGTTTTTTTTGGTTTTTTTGAAGACGGGCCCCTGGCGCGTGCCGTCGCCCTTTTAGGGCTTTGCAGGGCTTCTCCATCGATGACCTGCATGATCATCGAACCGGTCACCGGATCGGCTTCCATCAACATGACATCGACTTTGTCGCCAAGACGGAAAACCCTTTTGGAGCGCCGTCCCCGTAACAGATGCCGGGTTTCGTCATGAATATAATAATCGTCGGGTAAGGAGCGCATGGGCACAAGCCCATCTGCGCCGCTATCATCAAGGGTGATAAAAAGACCGAAGCGGGTAACGCCATTGACCCTGCCGGGAAAAATAGAGCCGACTTTTTCGGCCAGAAACAAGGCGCAGAACCTGTCGACGGAACTACGTTCCGCCGCGGCCGCCCGGCGTTCATTTTTAGAAAGGCTTTCACCCATTCGTGCGAAGTCGCGGGTGTCATCTGCAAGACCGCCATCGCCCAGAGCCAGACCACTGATCAGCGCCCGATGCACCAACAGATCAGCGTAGCGCCTGATTGGCGAGGTGAAGTGACAGTAACGCCTGAGCGCTAACCCGAAATGGCCAATGTTTTCTGGATTGTATTCGGCCTGACTCTGGCTTCTTAAGACCACATCGTTGACCAGCGAGGCATTGGGCGTGTCTTTGACCTTTTCCAGAATCCGGTTGAAAACCTCGGCCCTGATCACCTGTCCCTTGGCCAGGCGAATAGACAGGCTGTCCAGGAACTGGCGCAGACTTTCCATTTTCTCCATGGAAGGTTCGTCGTGAATTCGGTACATGCAGGGTTGGCGTTTTTTCTCCAGCGTTTCGGCTGCCGCGACATTGGCGGTGACCATGAATTCCTCAATCAGCTTGTGGCTGTCAAAGCGTTCACGCATGTCGACCCGTTCGACCTTGCCGTCCGTGCCGATGACGATGCGCCGTTCGGGCAAGTCCAGTTCCAGGACGCCACGCTTGTGTCGGGCCTTGTTCAGGACCTCATAAGCCCCGTACAGGGGCGCTATGACATTCTGTGCCAAGGGAGCCGTGTTGTCATCGGCATGACCGTCACGGGCTGCCTGGACCTGTTCATAGGTCAGTCGCGCATGTGAACGCATCAAGGCGCGAACAAAGCGGTGTTTGGTCAGTTCGCCTGCGGCGTTGATCCACATGTGGGCTGCCATGCACGGGCGATCTTCACCCGGGACCAGTGAGCACCAGCCATTGGACAAGGCCTCTGGCAGCATGGGAACGACCCGGTCCGGGAAGTAGACCGAATTGCTGCGCTCGTAAGCACCAATGTCTAATGCATCACCGGGTCTGACGTACCAGGCGACATCGGCGATGGCGACAATCAGGTGCCAGCCGTCGGCATTCTTTTTGTCCGTGTCGGGCTCGGCAAAGACGGCGTCGTCGAAGTCGCGGGCGTCGGCCCCGTCAATGGTGACGAGCGGGATATCACGCAAGTCTTCGCGTTTGCCTAGCGGCGCGGCCTTGGCGGCGTCGGCAAGATCAAGCGCCTGGCTGGAAAAGTCATAGGGAATGTCATGGTCATGGATGGCGATCAGGCTAATGGATGTGGCTTTGCCTTCGGTGTCCAGTCGTTCCAGCACCTTGGCCAGCCGCAGTCCGGTGCGGCGACCGGGCAGGATTTCGCAACGCACCAGATCACCCTCCCGGGCGTCCAGGCTATCACCCCTGGCGATAAAATAATCGCCCTTGGCTTTGCGGCTGGTTGATTTCAACCGGCCCTGTCCTTCGACGAGGGTGTAGATACCCAGAATTTTTTCAGCAGCTGCACCAATGCGGCGAATTGTCCGGCCTTCATAGGATTTATCCTCACCGCGGGCGAGCCGGGCGAGAACCCGGTCACCGGGGGCAAGGGCAGGGCTGCCACGACGTTCGGGGGCCATGTAGATGGCCGGTGGTGGGGTCTCTTCATCCCAGGTCATGGGTTTGGCGCGAATTTCGCCATCCGTGTCAGGGCCAATAATAACAACGACGGTGACCGGCGGCAGGCTTCCCGGTTCGGTGTAGCGGCGGCCCGGATTGCGCTGAACCTGGCCGTCTTCTTTCATTTCCTTGAGCAGCTTTTTAAGTTGCATTTTTTGGGCGGTGTCGAGCCGGAAGGCACGGGCAATTTCGCGTTTGCCAACCCGGCCCGGTGTTTCCTCGATAAATTTCAGGATCTCTTCGCGGCTCGGAAAGGGCGATTGCGTTTTTGGTTTTTTGGTCAACGTTGCTCAGCCTTCAGGGCAGTTCCGGATTGATCAAACCTGATCCGATCTGGCGGCGGCGTCTTTTTCAGGAGCTTTCTTTTTCGCAGCCTTCTTTTTGGCAGGTTTCTTTTTTGCTGCCGCCTTCTTCTTGCCGCCTTTGCCGTTTGCGGCCTTGGCATCAACAAGGGCGATGGCGTCCTCAAGGCTTAAGGTATCGGCATCGGTGCCCTTGGGAATATTAGCGCGGACCATACCGTGGGAGACAAACGGTCCCCAGCGCCCACTTTTGATGCTCACCGGTTTTTTACTTTTTGGATGATCGCCAAGCACCTTGGGCGGGTCTTTCTTCGGCGCAGCCTCAATCAGGTCAATGGCCCGGTTGATGCCGATGGTGAGGACGTCATCATCGCCTTTAAGAGACAGGAAAAGCCCGCTGTATTTCAGATAAGGCCCAAAACGCCCGAGTCCGGCCTGGATCATGTCGCCGGTTTCCGGCCAGATACCGATGTCGCGGGGTAGCGCCAAAAGGCCCATCGCCTTGTCAAAATCGACATCTCCGGGCGGCAAACCGCGTGGCAGCGAGGCCCGTTTCGGTTTGGTTTTCTTCTTCTTTTTGCCCTCGCCAATTTCTTCAACTTCGCCCAATTGTACGTAATTGCCGTAAGGGCCTTTGCGTAGCGAGACATCAAGGTCGGTTGCCGGGTCTTTGCCAAGTACCACAGGCCCGGCGTCAGCAATCCCTGCGCCGTCTTCGTCACTGACCACAAGGGGGCGGGTGTAGCGGCAGTCGGAATAGTTGGAACAGCCTATGAAGGCACCAAACTTGCCGAGTTTCAGGCTTAGCTGACCGTCCTCGCATGACGGGCAGGCGCGTGGATCTTTGCCATCGCCATTGTCATGGAAGAAATGTGGCCCCAGCAGTTCATTGAGATTGTCCAGAACATCGCGGACCCTGAGTTCCTTGGTGCCCTCAACGGCTTTCGAGAAAGAGTCCCAGAATTCGCGCAACACGTCTTTCCAGGCAATGCGACCGCCGGAAATATCGTCGAGCTTTTCTTCCAGCTCGGCGGTGAAGTTGTATTCCACGTATTTTGCGAAAAAGCTGCTCAGGAAAGCGGTAACAAGGCGGCCCCGGTCATCGGGCTGGAAACGGCGCTTGTCCAGGATCACGTAGTTGCGATCCTGAAGCACGGAAATGATCGACGAATAGGTCGAGGGTCTGCCGATGCCAAGCTCTTCCATGGTCTTGACCAACGAGGCTTCAGAATAACGCGGCGGCGGCTGGGTAAAGTGCTGATCAGGTTCGACAGACGTGCGGGTCATGGCATCGCCTTCATTCATATCGGGAAGGATGCGGTCCTTGTCGTCATCGGATTTCTTGTCGTCGCTATCTTGATAGACTTTCAGGAAGCCATCAAAGGCAATGACTGAACCGGTTGCGCGCAGGGTTGTCTGCCCGTCTGGCGAGGTCAGGTCTGCCGCGACCTGGTCCATGACGGCGGCTTCCATCTGACTGGCGACAGTGCGCTTCCAGATCAGCTCGTAGAGCTTGCGCTGGTCATCATCAAGATACTGGGCGACATCGGCGGGTTTGCGTTTGAAGTCTGTCGGACGCACCGCTTCATGGGCCTCCTGGGCGTTTTTCGCCTTGGTCTTATAGATACGCGGGCTTGCGGGCAGATAGTCTGCGCCGAAGGAGCCGCCAATCAGGTCGCGGGCCGCGCTGATCGCTTCGTTGGATATTTGCACGCCGTCAGTTCGCATATAGGTAATCAGGCCGACCTGTTCGCCATCGATATTGAAACCTTCATAAAGGCGCTGGGCGACCTGCATGGTTCGCTTGGTGGTGAAATACAGCTTGCGCGAGGCGTCCTGCTGCAAGGTCGAGGTGGTAAACGGAGCCGCCGGATTGCGCCTGGATTGTTTGCGCTCGACCTTGTTAACCGTAAAGTCAGCCGCTTCGATGGTGGCGACGGCCCGCTTGGCATGGTCTTCATTGGCAATGGACATCTTGTCCAGTTTCTCACCATTAAGGTGGGTGAGAGAGGCTTTGAAGGGCGCGTCGGTGGGGGTGTTGAATCCGGCTTTGATCGACCAGTATTCCTGTGGCTGGAAAAGTTCGATTTCGGTCTCGCGCTCGCAAATCAAACGCAAGGCAACCGATTGCACACGCCCGGCGGAACGTGAACCGGGCAGTTTGCGCCACAAAACCGGCGATAAGGTAAAGCCGACCAGATAATCGAGCGCTCGGCGCGCCAGGTAAGCGTCAATCAACGGCAAGTCCAGATCACGCGGATGCTCAAAAGCCTCAAGGATGGCGCTCTTGGTGATTTCGTTGAAGACGACGCGCTTGACCTCTACGTCCTTCAACAATTTCTTTTTTTCCAGAACGTCCAGCACATGCCAGGAAATGGCTTCGCCTTCACGGTCCGGGTCAGTGGCCAGAAACAGGTTATCGGCTTTTTTGACGGCGGCGGAAATTTCCTTGATTTGCTTTTGTGATCTGGCGTCGATTTCCCAATTCATCGCGAAATCTTCGTCCGGGCGTACCGAGCCATCCTTGGAGGGCAAGTCACGAACATGGCCATAACTGGCAAGGACGGTAAATTCCGAACCCAGATATTTGTTGATTGTTTTGGCCTTGGCCGGTGATTCGACAATGACGACGTTCATGTTTATCCGCAGCTTTCGCTTAATTCAGAATGATTGAAACCTTGTTGCCGGGATGTCTTTCAAGACGGCCTGCCAGTTCCATTTCCAGCAGCACCATCGACACAACGGCAGGGGACAATTGGCAGTTGCGGATGATTTCGTCAACACAAACGGACTCCAAGCCAAGACTTTCTTCTATCACGGGGCGGGCTTTGGCAATGTCTTTCTCGTCGGGTGCAGGCATGAGTTTTCTTTCAAAATCAAAGGCTTCTGGCTCCCTGGCAAGGGGCCTACCGGTGCCGCTCAGGGCCTCGAAAACATTTTCCGCCTTCTCGACCAAAATGGCGCCCTGACGGATCAGGCGGTTGCCGCCGTGTGATCTGGGGTCGCCGGGACTGCCTGGAACTGCAAAGACATCGCGCCCTTGCTCTAAGGCCATGCGGGCGGTGATCAGGGATCCGGATTTTGCCCCAGCTTCAATGACAACAACACCCCTGGCTATCCCTGATATGATTCTGTTGCGTCTGGGGAAGTGACGGGCCTGTGGGCGGGTGCCGGGGGCAATTTCCGAAACCAGCGCACCGCGATCCTTCAGGGCTTCATAAAGTTCGGCATTTTCCTTTGGGTAGATGATATCGACACCGCCGGCGACGACGCCGACAGTACCGCTTTCCAAGGCTCCGGCGTGGGCTTCCGCGTCGATACCCCGGGCCAGACCTGAAACCACCATGTAGCCGCCCCGGCCCAGGTCAGTGGCGATTTCGCGGGCGAATTTCTTGCCGTTGATGGAGGCATTTCGGGCGCCGACCACGGCAATGGCCTTCTTGGTCAGTAAATGTGGATGGCCAATGACGCTGATTAGCGGCGGGGCGTCTTCAATATGGTGCAAAAGGTTAGGATAGCCGGGTTCGCTCCAGCCGATCAATTGCGCCCCGAGCTTTTCCAGAGAGCTGATTTCATCTTCCGCAACCGACTTGGCCGCAACCTTGATTGTTTTTTTACCGCCGCGGCGAGCGAGGTCAGGAAGCGCATCCAGGGCTGCGCGGGCACTGTCAAATCGTTCCAGGAGTTTAAAGAATGTGATTGGCCCGACATTCTCGCTACGAATCAAACGCAGCCAGTCGAGTTTTTCGGATTGCGAGAGTTGTTTCCGTTGCTTTTCACTCATGGGGCGTGAGAGTGGCCGAGGTCACAGGTTGCGTCAAGTGCACTGATGATGCACGTTGGCTGATGACCTACGAAGAATTTAACCAATATTGTCAGTCGTTACCCCAAACCACATACGTTATGCAATGGGGCGGCTCGCATGTCTGGAAAGTCGGCGACAAGGTCTTTGCCATTGGCGGTTGGGAAAACGGCAAATATCCCGGCGTGACCTTCAAGGTTTCTGAAATAGCCTATGAGATGTTATCGGATATGCCGGGGCTTCGCCCGGCTCCGTATTTGGCTTCACGCGGAATGAAGTGGATACAGCATTTCGCAGAACCGGGACTTTCCGACGACGAACTGAAAACCTATCTGGCCGAATCCTACCGACTGGTTTCCCTGAATTTGACCAAGAAGCTGCAAAAACAGTTGGGCCTCAATCAGGATTAGGCTTTCTTTTTACCAATCTTCGATTCTTCGCCCTTGATCAGCCGGGAAATGTTTTCGTGATGGCGGATGATTGACAGGATGGCCAGCAGGGCGGCCAGGATGGCGACATCAGGGGCATTCATCCACCAGGCGTAAAAGGGCGAGGCGGCAAGTGCAATCAATGCCGATAAGGATGAATAACGGAAGATCGCGGCAGCGAGCAACCATGTGGCGCAGGCGCCAAGCCCAACCGGCCATGCGACGGCGATGAGCACACCCAGGGTGGTGGCGACACCCTTGCCGCCTTTGAATTTCAGCCAGACCGGAAAATTATGACCCAGGATCGCGCCGCCACCGGCAATCAACCCGGCCAGCGGATCGAAGCTGCTCAGCAGCAATGCCGCCGCTGCCCCTTTGCCCGAATCGAGCAGTAACGTTGCCAGCGCCAGTGGTTTGTTGCCGGTGCGAAGCACATTGGTGGCACCGATGTTGCCCGAACCAATGTCGCGGATATCACCCAGCCCCGCTAGGCGCGTCAACACCAGCCCGAAGGGGATAGAACCGATCAGGTATCCACCGAGTAGCGCCACAAGGTGCAGGGGACCGAGTTCAGGCATCGTGCTCAAACACCGTGCGTCCATCGACGAAGGTCTTCAGCACCAACCCTTGTACAAGGTGTCCGTCAAATGGTGAGTTCTTGGAAATACTGTGCATCTTGTCGGCGTCAATTTTCCGGCCGCGATCGAGGTCAATCAGGGTCAGGTCGGCGGCTGCACCTTTTTCCAGCCGTCCGGCTTTAAGGCCAAGAAGATCAGCCGGGGCGTTGGTGATCAGTGCCAGGGCGGCAAGCAGGCCCATGTGGCCACCATGAAAGAGCCCCAATGTCACAGGTAGCAGGGTTTCAAGGCCAACACCGCCGAAAGCCGCCTGGGCGAAGGGCAAGCGCTTGGATTCCTCGTCATGGGGGGCGTGATCGGACGCAATGGCATCGATGGTGCCGTCCTTCAAGCCTTCAATAACCGCCAGTCGATCTTCTTCGGCACGCAGTGGCGGCGACAGCTTGGCAAAGGTTCGGTAATCACCAACGGCGATCTCGCTTAAGGCAAAGTAGGGCGGGGCGGTGTCACAGCTGATGTTAAGATCGCGGGCCTTGGCTTTTCTGACCACGTCGATGGCTTCAGCCGTTGATAAGTGGGCGAAGTGAAGTCTGCCGCCGCTCATCTCGGCGAGGCGGATGTCACGTTCGACCATGATGATTTCTGCTTCCCGTGGAATACCGCCAAGGCCCAGCCGTGTTGCCGTCTCGCCAGCGTTCATAACGCCTCCACGGGCCAGGCTTGGTTCTTCGGCGTGCTGGATAATCATCTGACCGAAATTCGATGCATAACTTAAGGCGCGACGCATGATTTGCGCGTCACTGACGGGCTTGATGCCATCGGTGAAGGCCAGCGCCCCGGATTCCGACAGCAAGCCGATTTCGGCAAGCTCCTCGCCCTTCAGACCCTTTGTTACGGCGCCGTAGGGGTAGACTTTTGCGAGCCCCAGTTTACGGGCCCGTCTGGCAACAAATTCCAGCACTGACATATCGTCGATCACCGGATTGGTGTTGGGCAAACAAACCATGGAGGTGACGCCGCCCGCCGTTGCCGCGTGCCCCGCCGATTCCAGGGTGCCTTTGTATTCCTCGCCGGGTTCACGCAACTGCACGCGGATATCGACCAGTCCCGGCATCAGGCAGTGACCCTGACAGTCGATGGTGGTGATATCTTCGGGCACACCCCCGGAAAACAGATCCGGGCCAAAATCGCTGATCATCTCGCCTTCGCTAAGCAGTGCGCCGGGAGCGTCCAGCCCGCTTGCCGGATCGATCAAACGCGCATTGATGTAGGCGACGCGGCTCACGATTTTTTCCCCTTGTCCAGGTTGGCGCTTAACAGTTCCAGGCAGGCCATGCGCACGGCGACTCCCATTTCAACCTGTTCGCGGATCGCCGAACGGCCAAGATCATCAGCCACTTCCGAAGCGATTTCGACACCGCGGTTCATAGGCCCCGGATGCATGATCAGCGCGTCTTCCTTGGCGTTGCCCAGCTTTTTGTAGTCGAGCCCGAAGAAATGGAAATATTCCCTGACCGACGGGAAGAAGCCGCCGCCCATGCGTTCGGTTTGCAGGCGCAGCATCATAACAATGTCGCAGCCCTTCAGGCCGCTGTTCATATCGTTGAAAATTTCCACACCCAGTCCTTTGATACCCGAAGGGATCAGGGTTTTTGGGGCAATCAACCTGACTTCCGCGCCCATGGCGTTTAGTAGATGAATGTTGGAGCGGGCTACCCGGGAATGGGCGATGTCGCCGCAAATGGCGACCCTGAGGCCCGAAATTTTCCCCTTGCGGCGGCGAATGGTCAGGGCGTCGAGCAGAGCCTGGGTCGGGTGTTCGTGGCGGCCGTCACCGGCGTTGATAACAGCGCAGTTCACTTTCTCCGACAGCAACTTAACGGCCCCTGAATCGTTGTGGCGGACAACAAGCACATCGGGGTGCATGGCGTTTAGGGTCATCGCCGTGTCAATCAGGGTTTCACCCTTTTTGACCGAACTGGTGGCAACCGACATGTTAATGACATTGCCGCCCAGCTGTTTGCCGGCGAGTTCAAAGGAAGTTCGGGTGCGGGTCGAATCTTCAAAGAACAGATTGATGATGGTACGGCCGCTGAGCACTGACAAATTCTTGTCAGCCTGTCGATTGTGTTCGACGTAACTTTCAGCGCGGTCCAGAAGAAGCGAAATAACGTCCGGTGAAAGCCCTTCTATGCCAAGAAGATGGCTATGCGGAAAACGGATTTTATCCAGCGCTATTTCGCTCATAAAACGGGACAATAGGGTGGCTTTGTAAAAAGCGCAAGCGGCAGTTTCGGTCAGCAAAAAATGACAGCTTAAAGTTTGGCAGCGGGCGGGTAGAGGGTTACAGTGCAGCCATAAAAGAAAACAAGGCTGAACATGAACAATACCACGACTGACTATCGACGCACATTGATCGGCCTGTCCCAAATTCTTGACAAGAAACATTTCTTTATTGTTGGGTTGACCCGCCCCGGTACGGCGTGGTTGCAACACGCCATCAACGCCCATCCCGACGCCCTGTGCAAGGGCGAGGGGCATTTTACCAACGCCCTGTTTCCGTTACTTGGCAAAGCCTTCGCCGACTACAACAAGCATATGCTCGATGATCAGGCGCGCCTGAAAGCCGCCGGGATCGGGGCCGCCAACATGGCCCCGTCAGCAGCCTATTCAAATAACGAGGTGCGCTTCCTGATGGCCAGTGCCGCAGCCCTGACCATGAACCGCTGGGTGGGTGATGAGGATGTTTCGTGCATTGGCGAGAAGACGCCAGAGCACGCCTTTAATCTGGCTGGCCTGACCGAAATTTTCCCTGATGCTCATATCGTCCACGTCATTCGCGATGGTCGCGACGAGGCAGTGTCGGTTTACGATTATAACGTCCGGGTCAATCCGGAAGGTTTCTCAAAGCGATTTCCCGACTTTCCAGCCTTCGCTGAATTCTTTGCCGGAAACTGGACCAAGGCCGTCGGTCAGGCCCGCTATTTCGGGCGCAGCCATGGCGAAAATTATATGGAAATCCGCAGCGAGGATTTGTACACGGAAGCCGCGCCCGATTTAGAGCGTCTGTGCCGGTTCTTAAATCTAGACGACAGTCCGGAAACTGTTGCCCATCTTGTCGAGGCGGGTCGCGCGATCGCCTTTCCAGATGGCGCAATCGGCCAGTGGCAGGATCGTTTTGACGATAAGACGGCTGTTTCCTTCAACCGGCAGGCAGGCGAACTGCTGAAACTTCTCGATTACTAACTAAGCAACAGAACGGCCAGCGGCATGGTGATCATCGCCGCCACGGTTGTTGCGGTAATGGTGGCGGCGAGCAGGGCCGTATCGCCACCCATCTGGCGGGCCAGCACGTATGATGTGGCCGAAACCGGTAGCGACGCATAAAGAACGGTGATTGTCAGCGACAAACCGCTGACTCCAAACAAATGGCAGGTCACAAAGGTGACGGCAGGCAAGGCAATAACTTTGGTTGCTGTGGTCAGCCCGACGGTCTTCCCTGCCCGGGCCATGGCATCAAAATCAAGCCCGGCGCCAACCGCAAGCAAGCCGATGGGCAGGGCGGCGCGGCCAAGGATTTCCAGGAATGGACTGATTAATGGCGGCCCGCCGATGCCGGTTACGTTGAGAATGATGCCGACCCCGCAGGCCAGGATGAGGGGATTGCGCGCGACCGGACCCAATGTTTGCGACCAGCCGGGTATCTCTTCGTTATGGGCTGCGTGACGGACCAGAACAATAACGCTGAGGATATTGACCAGTGGAACCAGAACTGCGATGCAGACACTGATCAGGGTCAGCCCGGCGCTGTCGTACAGGGCGACGGCGGCGGCGATCCCCAGATAGACATTGGGTCGAATGGTGCCCTGAAAGACGGATGTAAAGGCCGGGCCATCGATCCCCAGCCTTGGCCGCATCCACAGGGTCAGCCCGGAAATAATGAGCACGCCGGAGGCGCTGGCCCAAATTATCGGGGTGACGGCGATGTCGCCAAAATCCGCCTTTGCCGTGTTGATCAGCAGCAACGCCGGAAAGAAAGCATAGAAGGTCATTTTTTCGGCGGGAGCCCAAAAGCCGTCGCTGATCAGGGCGCGATTTTTAAGAATATAGCCAAGCGCAATCATCAGGAACACAGGGGCGAGGGCGGAAAAAATGGCGATCATGGGCCGGTCGTCCTTGCCATGGCGTCCATCGCCCCTTGCAGGATGTAGGCGGCGGCGACTTTGTCGACGACTTCGGCGCGGCGCTTTCTGGTCATGTCTGCCTGATCGATCAGAACCCGTTCGACGGCGACTGTCGACAGTCGTTCATCCCAAAAAGAAAGCGCCATGTCTCGGCGGGCCAGCAGGTTGGTGGCGAAAGCCCGCGTCGATTGGCAACGCGGCCCTTCACTGCCGTCCATGCTGACCGGAAGGCCAAGGATCAGGCCACCAACGTCATGCTCGTCAATCAGGGATTCGAGCCTTTGTGCGTCAGCGGTGAACTTGCTGCGCTTGATGGTCTCAAGGGGGCTAGCTATCATACGGGTGGTATCGCTTAAAGCGAGGCCAACGGTCTTTGAGCCAAGATCGAGCCCCATCAACCGGCTACCGGATTTAAGGTTTTTGATCATTTCGCTCAGTTCCATCACTGCCACAACCGGGATCCTGTTCGGTTTTTACATGTCACGCGGGACACAGTACTCATAACCCTTCATCATCGTCATTTAAAAAGACGGTAGAGGCCAAGGGGGGCTTTCGGTATGATTATAAGGAATCCTGTCGCACTTTCAGCGAGTTAAAAATTTTGACCCCTTTCAAAATGATCATCGCCGCTGTTGTTCTGTTTGCCGTTACGGTGATGGCCGGCGCGGGGGCGCTGGCGGAAGACAGAACATTTCTTGGATTACAAGTAACAAAAATTGAAGGCACCTATCTGGTGACCAAGGGCGTCAATGTCCGCGCCGGGCCAAAAACCGGATCCAAGAAACTGGGGACGCTGAAGGCTGGCAGCAAAGTCACTGTCGTCGGTCGCGCCAAGGGTGGTGCCGGATGGATGGCGATCAATCGGGATGGTAAGGAATATGGCTTCGTCTATGCGCCAGTCATGCTGCCGATGATAGACGGGACATTGACGGAAAAAGTTTCGGGAACCGTGCAGATCGAGGAACACGCGCCGTGTGGTTACACCTTTGAATTTCGTGGTAAAAACACGGTCGATGGTGAGGATTATGTGTTTTCGGATTACGAAATTTCGTATCGCTGCAACGATAAAGGCCGGCCATTCACCATCCTGGCGCCGATGTTCATGACAGAAGTTCCCTATCAGTTGACGCACAAAGCGGTGTTTCAGATCAGCATTGATCTGATGGAGATTGAAAACGGTTACGACGAAATATATTCGACAACCTTCCATTATCTGCCGGAGCAGAAAAAGATCACTTTTGCCGGTGTGTCCATCAAGAAGCAGGGGCGCTCCCCCAAGATTAAGGAAAGGGCGGTTAATTCCATAGCCGAGGCTCTCAGCGCCGCCGTCGAAATTGCCCCCGATGCATGGAGTGCGGAGGTTTGGGAGCAGTTATCGAAGGTGCTGGTCGAAAATTAACGCACAAATGTGAATTTAATGAGCAGACGATTTGTGCAGTGCTTTGCCCGCTTGCGCCCTGGCGGGGTGGATGTTACCTTCCGCGCCGCTTATCGGATCACTTGAAACTTGGGTTAGAGCGCTGCCATGTCGCTGGATAATGAAACCGTTAAAAACATCGCCAATCTGGCCAGAATCAAGGTCGGGGATGACAAACTGGACCATTTGGCCGGGGAACTTTCGGCCATCTTAAGCTGGGTTGAACAGCTTAACGGTGTTGATACCGAAGGTGTCGAACCACTGGCCAGCGTCGTCGATGTGACCTTGCCGCTGCGCACAGATGTGGTCAGCGATGGCGACTGCCGTGACAAGGTGCTGGCCAATGGGCCGGAGACTGAAGATGGCTTCTACGCCGTTCCCAAAGTAGTCGAGTAGGGGCGGGACATGACAAAACTCACCGACCTGACCCTATCGGCGGCACGCGACGGACTGAATGGTGGTGATTTCACAGCCGTAGAACTGACCGAAGCCCACATCACCGCCATGGAAGACGCGCGCAGCCTGAACGCCTTTATTACAGAAACCCCCGACATCGCCCTTGAACGTGCCGGCGAGTCAGATGCCCGCCGCAAAGCCGGGGCCGTTGCCGGGGCCATGGACGGCATCCCCGTTGCCATCAAGGACTTGTTTTGTACAGAAGGGGTGCTGACCACGGCGGGCTCGCATATTCTGGATGGCTTTACCCCGCCATATGAATCGACCGTATCGGGCAATCTTCGGGCTGCCGGTTCGGTAATGCTGGGCAAGACCAACATGGACGAATTCGCCATGGGTTCGGCCAACATCACCAGCTATTACGGCAATGTGATTAATCCCTGGAAAGGCCAAGACGGTAAAGATCTGGTGCCCGGTGGCTCGTCCGGTGGTTCGGCTGCTGCCGTTGCTGGTCGTCTGGCGCTGGCTGCCACGGGTACCGATACCGGTGGTTCGATCCGCCAGCCTGCGTCCTTTAGCGGCATTGTCGGCTTGAAGCCGACTTACGGGCGTTGCTCGCGTTGGGGCATCGTCGCCTTTTCCTCGTCCCTTGATCAGGCCGGGCCGATGACACGAAGCGTCCGCGACGCCGCTATCATGCTGGGCGCCATGGCCGGTCACGACCCCAAGGATTCGACCTCCGCCCCTGTTGAGGTTCCCGATTTTGAAGCCGCCCTTAGTGGTGACATCAAGGGTTTGAAGGTGGGTATTCCCAAAGAATACCGCATGGACGGTATGGACCCGGAAATTGACAAACTGTGGTCCGAAGGCATCGCCATGATGAAGGACGCTGGTGCCGAAATCATCGACGTGTCGCTGCCCAACACCGAACACGCGTTGCCGACGTATTACATCATTGCCCCTGCGGAGGCCTCGGCCAATCTGGCCCGTTATGACGGGGTCCGTTACGGGCTGCGTGTTGATGGCGACAGCCTGGACGAGATGTATGCCAACACCCGGGCCGAAGGTTTTGGCGATGAAGTGCAGCGCCGGGTGCTGATCGGCGCATACGTCCTGTCAGCCGGTTTTTATGATGCCTACTACCGCAAGGCGCAAAGGGTTCGCAGGCTGATCTCCAACGATTTCAAGACGGCATACGAAAGCGTCGATGTGTTGTTGACCCCGACCGCACCGTCCGCCGCCTTCGCCATCGGCGAGAAAATGGATGATCCGGTCGCCATGTACCTGAACGATGTCTTCACGGTTCCGGCCAGTCTTGCCGGAATGCCCGGTATTTCCGTGCCGACGGGCCTCAGCAGCCAGGGCTTGCCGCTGGGTCTGCAACTGCTCGGCAAGCCGTTTGATGAGGAAACAATGCTTAAAGCCGCCGACGTTCTGGAAGCCGCCGCCGGATTTGACGGGAGGCCTGCATGACCTACATTCTTGAAGGTGACACAGGCGATTGGGAAGTGGTCATCGGGCTTGAGGTTCATGCCCAGATTATTTCCAACTCCAAACTGTTTTCGGGGTCCGCGACCTCGTTTGGCGCCGAACCCAACACCCATGTATCGCTGGTCGATGCGGCCATGCCCGGCATGTTGCCGGTAATCAATGAGCATTGCATCGAGCAGGCGGTCCGCACCGGGCTTGGTCTTAAGGCGGAAATCAATCTGGTCTCGGTGTTTGATCGCAAGAACTACTTCTATGCAGATTTGCCCCAAGGCTATCAGATCTCGCAGCTGTATCACCCGATTGTCGGCGAGGGCACGGTGATTCTGGATCTTGAAGACGGCAGCACCCGCGAGGTTGGTATCGAACGCTTGCATATGGAGCAGGACGCCGGGAAATCCATGCATGATCAGGACCCTAAGCGCTCTTTCATCGATCTAAACCGTTCGGGCACGGGCCTGATGGAAATCGTCTCGCGGCCTGATCTGAAAAGCCCAGAAGATGTTGGCGCTTATTTGCGCAAACTGCGCTCGATCCTACGTTATCTGGGCACTTGTGACGGCAATATGGATGAAGGCTCCATGCGTTGTGACGTCAATGTGTCTGTCCGCAAAGTCGGCGAGACGGAGCTTCGCAACCGGGCCGAAGTCAAGAACGTCAATTCCGTTCGCTTCGCCATGCAGGCTGTCGAAATTGAGGCGCGCCGTCAAATCGATGTCTACGAAGACGGTGGTGAAGTGGTTCAGGAAACCCGGCTGTTTGATTCGGTCAAAGGTGAAACCCGCTCCATGCGCTCCAAGGAGCACGCCCACGATTACCGTTATTTCCCTGATCCTGATCTGTTGCCGCTGGAATTGACGCAAGACTATGTCGACAACATCAAGGCGACATTGCCGGAACTGCCTGATGAGCGCAAAGCCCGCTACATGGGCAACTTCGGTCTCTCCGCCTACGATGCGGGTGTGTTGGTCGCCGAACGGGACACCGCCCAGTATTACGAAGAAGTGGCGGCGGGACATGATCCCAAACTGGCCGCCAACTGGGTGATATCCAATCTTTTTGGCGTCCTTAAGGAAAAGGGCGTCGGTATTTCAGAAAGTCCGGTTTCTGCGGAATCTTTAAGCAAGCTTCTGGATTTGCTCAAGGACGACACCATTTCAGGCCGTATCGCCAAGGATGTTTTCGAGATCATGGTTGCTGAAGGCAAGGAAGCGGTGGATATTGTCGAGGAAAAAGGCTTAAAGCAGATCACCGATACGAGCGCTATTGAGACGGCAGTTGACGAGGTGATTGCAAACAATCCTGAACAGGTTGAACAGTTCAAGTCCGGCAACGAGAAAATCGCCGGCTGGTTCGTCGGCCAGGTGATGAAGGCGACTGGGGGCAAGGCCAACCCACCCATGGTCAACCAGATGCTGAAAGACAAACTAAAATGAAGATCGAATATTACTACAGCCACGTATCGCCGTGGACATTCATGGGCCACCAAAGGCTTATCGACATGGCAGTGAAACATGGCGCTGAAATTGACTTTGTTCCTTTGACTCTGGCCAAGGTGTTTCCCGTATCCGGCGGTTTGCCATTGGGTAAGCGCGCCCCGCAGCGTCAGGAATACCGCATGTGGGAATTGAAACGCTGGCCCGCTTATCTTGGTATCGAGATCAACATCGAGCCTGCCCATTTCCCCGTCGATGATGGCCCGTCGGCGAAAATCGCCGGTCTCGCCAAACAGCAGGGTGGCGACATCGCCGACTTGTCAGGGGCTTTCCTGGGCGCCGTCTGGCAGCAAGAACGCGATATCACCGACCCGGACACCTTGATCGCCATCGCAAACGAAAACGGTTTTAACGGCAAAGCGCTGTATGAGGAATCGATCACCGAAGCGGGTGAGGGCGTGCTCGAAGCTAACTCCCAGCGCGCCATCGACACAGGCGTCTACGGCTCACCATTTTATATCGTAGGCGGTGAACCTTTCTGGGGCCAGGACCGGCTGGATTTGCTGGAACGGGTGCTGGCAAAAGTAACGTAAAGCACGCTCTAGGCAAAATTGTTGGCGAGAAGTGAATCCGCAGCAATATCGGCGACAGCAATTAATTGGAATTCTGCAGCTACCATGTCTGTGAGAGTGGCATCAGCGGTAAATTCCAGAAAAGCAACGGTGCTGGTGATCGTTCCATCATCGTAAAGAGCAAAAATCACATTATCGCCAGTAGAGTGATCGACCGTATTTAGCATTGTCGCTGCCCATCCTTCAATTTCAGACGACGTGTTGCTACCGATGATAATGTCGTTTCCCAAGTTAGTGGCCGACGTAATTTCATAAAATCCATAGGTATTGGCATTGCTGACGAGGATGCCATCGGAAAGCCCCGTTCCTATAGCTTCGTCTGCAGCAGACGCGCTGATGGTGTTCCCTTGATTGCTATAGTCGGTGTTCCAGTTAAAAATGTCGCCGCCAACTCCAGAAGTAAAATCCTTTAGGATATCGTAGGCGACCGAATTCATACCCGCAGCTGCTACGTCAGCTGTGACGGTGGTAAAAGTATCAATTCCACCGCTTCCACTCAGTGTGTCTGCGCCAGCGCCACCGCTGATATTATCGGCGCCACTGCCGCCAACCATGTAGTCGGCCCCTGCTGTACCATCGAGGCTGGTAGAAGTGTTTTGCACCGATACAACTGTGCTGGTTCCTTGAGTAACGGAAACCCCCCAGCCGGAAGCAAGATTGTGGGTGACGGTATCAAAAGCCCCACCGGTCAGCGAACTCGCCGTTAGCACCGTAAGCGAATCGTTGTCGGTGGGGCCGTAGCTGGTGAAATCCAGGTTGAGCGTATCGCCGGAAGAAGACAGATCAAGCGCCCCGCTGACGGTGACCGTGTCATAGGACGCGGCGGTATCCACATCCACTTTCAATGTGCCCGAGGAGAACGTCACCCCGCCGGTAATGGCCAAGGTGCCCACGGTGCTTGTGGTGGCGGCGTCGATGGTGCCGGCGTTGGTGAAGGTCGCCGCTGAAACATCAAGGGTGCCGGTACCCTCGATAGTCCCCCCCGCCTGATTGGTGAGTGTCGTACTGGCCCCCTGCACGAACAGGGTCTTTGTTGCAGCAATGGCCAGCGTGCCGCTGTTGATGTACGCCGCGCCCGCTTTGTCAAAATAGGTATTGCCATTAAATGTCAGTGTACCCGAACTGGTAAGGTTACCACGAATATGTGCTCCGGTATTTGATGCCGCCGTCGTGATTGTGCCTGTATTGGTTAGTGTTCCGTTGGTGATGTTGAGGTACGAAGCCCAGCTTGCATGCGACGCCATATTGATGGTGCCGGAGTTGGTGGTGAAGGTGTCCACCGTCAGGGCTCTGTACGACGTCAAGGCCGTAGCAAAATCGATGGTCCCGGCATTATTCGTCATCGTACCAATGGTGGTGCCCGCCGTATCAACGGTAGCAGCAGAAAAATTCAGAGTGCCGCCAGCAGCATTATTCAAGGTCAAGGATGCATTAGTGGTATCCCCCGTCAGGTTGATGGTGCCCGTGGTGTTGTTAATCGTCCCCGTGATGGCACCCGTGCTGCTTGTCAGCGTGCCCGTATTGGTCAACGTCCCGCTAAGGGTCAGATTGCCTGCATTGAGGTTAATTGCATTTGCATTGGTGTAAGCGTAACCGAGAGTGAGAGTGGATCCTGTATCAACCTGGATAGTGCCAGAGTTATTGAGCGTGCTGCCCGATTGAATATTGAGTGTTGTACTGGCACCCTGCACGAACAGGGTCTTTGACGCAGCTATGCTCAGCGTGCCGCTGTTGATGTATGTCGCGCCCGCTTTGTCAAAATAGGCATCGCCATTGAACGTCAGTATGCCGGAACTGGTCAAATCGCCACGAATATGGGCTCCGGTATTCGACGCTGCGGTTGTGATCGTGCCCGAATTGGTCAATGTCCCGGAAGTGATGTTGAGATATGAAGACCAACTTGCATGCGACGCCATATTGATGGTGCCGGAGTTGGTGGTGAAGGTGTTTACCGTCAGGGCCCTGTATGACGTCAGCGCCGTGGCATAATCGATAATCCCGGCATTATCCGCCATTGTGCCAATGGTGGTGCCCGCCGTATCGGCGTTAGCAGCAGAAAAATTCAGGGTGCCACCGGCAGAATTGTTCAACGTCAGGGATGCATTGTTGGTGTCCCCTGTCAGGTTGATGGTGCCCGTGGTGTTGTTAATCGTCCCCGTGATGACACCCGTGCTGCTTGTCAGCGTGCCTATGTTGGTCAGGGTGCTGCTGCCCAGATTGCCAGTGAAAGTTCCCGATCCAGCCCAATCCGCTGTTATGGTACCGCCCGATATTGTCGATAAATCGGTTGCAAGCCCCCAGGCCGAAACTGCCACCGTTCCCGAATTGGTAATGCTTGTTAAGGCATCGGCAGAAGTTGCGGTAATGTCAAGGGTGGTTCCGGAAGCGACTGTCACAATTTCCGAAAGGGAAAAACCCATTGTTGCCCAATCAAATGAGCCACTGCCAGAGAGGTTGACGGTATCCGTACCGCCACCCGCATTTATCCCGTTGCTGATGCTTGCTCCATACGAAATGTTGAAAACATTATCACCACCGCCTGCCGTAAATGTGGAGCTGGTGATTGATGCCCCGGCGGCAATATTGAAAATATCATTTTGAGAAACGCCGTATATATCTGCTGAAACCGTTGAACCGGCATTGAAAGTGAAGGTGTCGACTCCTGTATTTCCATAGAACTCTGTAAATCCTTGAGTGGTTGTATCGCCACTAAAGGTGTAGGTGTTGGTTTGTCCTGCCGCGCCGCGCAATATTTCGACACCACTAATTGTATCGTTGACGTTGCTATCATGGGTAGCCGTGGCCGAGGTGTTCGTGATGGCGAAGGATATGGCGGCGCCATACTGCCCATATGTTAATTCGTCTGACTCAGACCCACCGACAATGGCAGAACTCGACAACGAAGACGTGATCATTTTAAAAGTGTCGGCGCCTGCCCCACCAATCATAATGTCACCGTCGCCTGATCCCGTGCCACCGCCGTTGATGATGTCATTTCCGCTGCCACCGAAAATAACGTCACCCCCGGTGGTGCCGGTTATGTCGTCAATGCCGCCGAGCCCAAAAATCAACGCACCCATAACCTTGGTGCCGTCAATTGCATGGCTAAGGGTTCCAAAGTTTACGTTCGACGAATTGGTGTCGGCCAACGAGATGGTCTCGGTGCCGGTGTTGTCAGTTCCGGCGCGCAGGTAACCATAATAACCGGCCTGCGACCCGGAAATGTCCAATCGCACGCCGTTGGTGCCGGTTTTTGCACCGGCGGAGGTGGCGTCGGTGAAAGTTTCAACGCCGTCGTTTGCATACAGTTGTTCAACCGACGTCAGGGTAACTTGTCCAGAGATAGAGCTGTTGGACGTTGAGTAATTAATAATGTCCGTACCGCCATGATAGATGCCCCACAAATCGGTCATATCCTTGAAGGCGATCTCGTCGGTGCCGCCTGCTCCATCAAGAACATCAGTGCCGCCAAGGGTCGTCCCCTGGGTCATGATGAACTGAGTGTTGCCGCTGCCGCCGGTTTTGTTGTCGTCACCCGTTGTCAGGGCAGGCGTTTCGTCAAAGGTGCCCGTAACAGTGGTGCCGGAGTCACCGGTATTGGTGCTGGTTGTCGGGTCATCCGGGTTCGTATTATCCCCCGGTCCGGGAAGCGTCACCGTCGTTCCAAGCAGGGGATCATAGGTAATGATCGGATCATTACTGCCGCCCGTGGGGTCGGTGTTGTAAATGCCGCCATCGTAGGTGCCACTCAGATCAAATGTTCCGCCAAAATCGAGGGAGCCGCCACCGTCCAGCGTTGTGCCGGTGAAGGTATTGTCAGGCGGTGGTGAACCATCCGGGGGTGGTGCACCAAGCGTTCCATCGGGTGATGTGGTGGCGATTGGGGTTGTGCCTGGGGGCGGTAGTGAGCCGTCCGGCGAAGGTTCATCGGGTCCATTTGGATTGAGCTGGGCTGCGGCGTCACCGGCAGCCTGCATTGCTTCTTCAGGGCTCGCGCCTGCCGCAAGGGCATCGTTGTAAGCCTGTTCGGCAGCGGCAATTTCTTCAGGGGTTGCGCCTTCTGCCAAGGCTTGCTCTTTGGCCGCGTCAAAACCGGCTGCCGCTGCTTCTTCCAGTGTCGCGCCGTCGGCAATGGCCTCGCGTGCTGCCTCTTCAGCGGCCTGATCGATGGCATTGTTTTCGCCGTCCTGCGGTTGTCCGTCTGGTCCGGCATCTCCTTCCGGCGGTGCTTCACTATCGGGCGGTCCGTCACCGTTTGGCGCTGCTCCCGGCGGTGGGGTGCCAAACTGGGCGAAGGCTTCGCTCTGGGCCTGCATTTGATTGTTGGCGTGCTCGGCCTCAGCCTGCGCCTGTTCGGCCTGGGCGGTCTTTGCTTCGGCTTCCTGGGAGGCGGCTTCTGCTTCGGCTTGTGCGGTTTCTGCTTCTGTCGCTTTGGCTTCGGCTTCAGCGGCCTTGGCTTCGGCTTCGGCAATGGCTTCCGGATCTCCACTGGCTTTGGCCTCGGCTTGTGCTGCTTCGGCTTCGGCCTGGGCCGCTTCGGCCTCGGCCCCCGCTTGTTCGGCTTCGGCCTGTGCCTGTTCGGCTTCGGCCTGTGCCTGGTCGGCTTCCTCGGCCCCTTTGGCGGCGTCAGCGTCGGCCTTGGCGGCGGCTGTTGTAGACAGGGTGGTCAGGGCACCACCAAAACTTTGTTGAATTTGCTGCGGGCTGAAAACCACCGGTGGAGGAGGGGCCTGGAAGGCACTGCTCATTTGGACGGTCGCGCCGATGGAATTTAGCGTCACCGTGCCACCCTGGTTTGTCACTGACAATTCGCCGACCGACTGGTTGCCCTGTGCGTCGGTTTCGGGGAGCAGCGATATTGTATTCTCGGCGCCTTCCTGGGCTGCCCGACCGGCGACCATGGTGCCGCGGATACCGATGGTCGCAACCGGTGTCGTCACGGTCATACCATCGGGTGATGTCTTGGCGATTTCACCGCTAACAAACGAAAATACACCCTGCACAAGGTTGGCGCTGAACTGTCCTTCCTGGGTATCGGCGTCATAGACCATCTCGTCGATGACCATGCGACCCTCTTCGCCCAGCGAGAAGGTAGTGTCATCGATAAAGGTAATGCCAACGGCGGCTCCCTTGGCTGTGACCAGGGTGTCGCCCTGGAAAATATCGTCGCCCTTGGTGAGGGTCACC
>JABJHA010000045.1 GCA_018662005.1 Rhodospirillaceae bacterium
AAAGCGTTGAACATATTGCCAAGAATCTGGCCCCCTTATTGTTTGATAGTGTCGATGAACATTTTGCGCTGGCGAAGGGAACCGATGCGGCCCGGTGGCTACATGCCTGCGAATACATGTTCCTGTATAAAAACCGCAGTGCTTTTGAAGGTGATGCCTTGGCCTGGGGATTGCGTCGGGAACACGGCTTCAAGTGGGATATTCTTGAAGGCGAGGCGGTCCGCGCTTTCAGTCCCGACCTGTCACCGGATTACCAATATGCCGTTGTCATGCGCGATCATGGCAAGATCGTCCAGCCGGGAAATTATGTCCGTGATCTGGCAGCGGCGTTTGCCGCGGCTGGCGGCACAGTCTTGCGCGCCAGCATCAAGGATGTGGATACCGGTGGTGACGGGATTGTTCTGAAAACAGACGGCCAGGACATTGCCGTCGACAAGGTTGTTATCGCCGCCGGCGCCTGGTCCCATCAGTTGGCCAAAAAACTGGGTGCCACCGTGCCCCTGGAGTCAGAGCGCGGCTATCATGTTGAATTGTTGAATCCCAGCAAGCAACCGACGGTGCCGATCATGGATGTGGGCCGCAAAATGGTCGCAACACCCATGGATGGGTCCTTGCGACTTGCCGGAACTCTTGAATTTGGTGGCCTGGATGCGCCCGCCTC
The DNA here is from genome assembly GCA_018662005.1 of Rhodospirillaceae bacterium. Lineage (NCBI taxonomy): Bacteria > Pseudomonadati > Pseudomonadota > Alphaproteobacteria > Rhodospirillales > Rhodospirillaceae > Rhodospirillaceae bacterium. Next base: position 662 of record JABJHA010000045.1, read on the forward strand.
CAAAGGCCCGCCTGAATTGTTAATGCGCGGGGCCAGGGCGATGCTGCCCGGACTGGAATTTGAATCGAAGAAGACCTGGATGGGGCATCGCCCCGCACCGACCGACAGCCTGCCCGTTCTGGGCCCGGCACCGGGTAGCAAAAAGGTCTTTTTCGCCTACGGACATCATCATGTTGGTTTGACCGCCGGGCCTAAAACCGGCAGGATCATTGCTCAGCATGTGATGGGTCTTCAACATAACATCAATCTTGATGCTTATCGTTGTGACCGATTTAACTGACGACGAATAATACCAATTGTTGAAAACAGGGAGAGATAAGACATGCGAAATAAATTCTTAACAGCTATTGGCGCTGTTGGTGCGGTAGTCGCTTTGGGTAGCGGTGTCGCGCACGCCGAAAAATGGGATATGCCGATGGCCTATTCTGCAACCAACTTCCATTCCGCGACAGGCGCTGAATTTGCCAAATGCGTGACCATGGGAACCGGTGGTTCCATTGAAGTCGTCACACACCCTTCCGGCTCATTGTTCAAGGGCGGCGACATCAAACGCGCCATCCAGACCGGGCAGGCCCCGATTGGCGAGCGCTTGCTTTCTGGCCATCAGAATGAAAATGCCTTGTTCGGTTTTGACTCAATTCCATTCCTGGCTACGTCTTTCGATGATTCGGCAAAACTGTGGAAAGCCGCCAAGCCGACATTGACCAAACTTCTGGACAGCCAGAACCTGGTTCTGCTGTATGCCGTCCCATGGCCGCCGCAGGGCTTGTACTTCAAGAAGGAAGTCAACGCGGTCGCCGATATGAAGGGCATCAAGTTCCGTTCTTACAATACCGCGACGGCGCGTCTGGCTGAATTGACAGGCATGTTGCCGGTGACCATTGAAGCGGCGGAAATTTCACAAGCTTTTGCCACCGGCGTTGCTGAATCCATGGTTTCATCCGGCTCTACCGGTTACGACCGTAAAGTCTGGGAAAGCCTGACCCATTTCTACGAAGTTGATGCATGGCTTCCGCGCAACTACGTCATGGTCAACAAAGACGTTTGGGGGGGCACCTCCAAAGCCAACCAGAACGTCCTGCGTGGCTGTGCTTCACTGGCCGAATACACCGGACTGTATCGTTCTATCGAATACACCCAGTTCACCTTGAACGGCCTTAAAGCCGGTGGCATGACCGTTGGTCCTGCCGGTGACAAGCTGGTGTCCGACCTGAAAGAAATCGGCAAAACAATGACGACTGAATGGCTGGCGAAATCCGGCGCTGAAGGCAATGCGATTGTCGATGCTTTCAAAGCTATGAAATAAAGGCTTGTCGGGGGTCGCCTTGAAACAGGTGATCCCCGACGTTTTTTTATCTTAAAAACGGGGGTCAATCATGAAAGCCTTTGGGATATCCGTTCGCTCGATGCTGGATCGTCTCTATTTTGGTAGTGGTATTCTGGCTGCCCTGTTTCTTATTTCGATTTTATCTTTAATCGTTATTCAAATGCTGGCCCGCTGGACCGGCGAAGTGTTTTCAGGCGCCCCCGATTACGCCGGTTACTGTATGGCGGCTGCTTCTTTTTTCGCCTTTGCCCACGCCCTTAATCGTGGCGCCCATATTCGTGTCAGCATCCTGCTCAATGCCGTCGGCCCGAAAGTTCGCCGAGTGCTTGAAATCTGGTGCTTTTCCATTGCCACGGGGCTGGGTTGGTACTTTGTCTATTACGCGACGAAAGCGACTTACTGGTCCTGGAAGTTCGGCGATATCAGCCAGGGGCAGGACGCGACCCCGTTATGGATACCGCAATCGTCGATGGTTATTGGCAGCACGATTTTCGCCATTGCCCTGACCGATCATTTAATCCATGTCCTGATTTCCGGTGATCACCGCATCGAAGCCGATGTCGTTGAACAAAGTCATGGGGAGTAAGAACAATGGATGAATTTCAACTGATCGCGATTTTCCTTTTCATCCTGTTCCTTCTGCTGGGAACCGGCATCTGGGTCGGACTGGCCCTGCTCGGCGTTGCCTTTGTCGGCATGGAAATGTTCACAACACGGCCGGTCGGCGATACCATGATCACGACCATCTGGAGCGCCTCCTCCTCATGGACCCTGACGGCCCTGCCATTGTTTATCTGGATGGGGGAAATCCTGTACCGAACGCGATTATCCGAAGACATGTTCCGCGGCCTGTCGCCGTGGCTGGGCAAGTTGCCGGGCGGGCTTATTCACACCAACATTGTTGGTTGTACGATTTTTGCGGCAGTTTCCGGATCCTCCGCTGCGACCCTGACCACGGTCGGCAAGATGTCGATCCCGGAACTTCGCAAGCGCGAATATCCCGAACATATGATCATCGGCACCCTGACCGGGGCTGCGACTCTTGGTCTGATGATACCGCCTTCGCTGACGTTGATTGTCTACGGGGTGACCATTAACGAGTCGATTTCCAAACTGTTCATGGCCGGTATTCTGCCGGGCCTTGTTCTGGCGACCATGTTCATGGGTTACGTGGCGATTTATTCAAAGGTCTCGTCAAATTTCAAACCGATCCCCGAGCCAGACATGACGCTGTCTGAAAAAATCGCCAATTCAAAATTCCTGATTCCGGTGATCTGCCTGATTCTTGTCGTCATCGGCTCCATGTATATGGGCTACGCGACGGCGACAGAAGCTGCCGCCTTTGGTGTCCTGGGATCGTTGGCGCTGGCCGGTTCTCAAGGGTCGCTTTCGTGGAAAACTTTCACCGCAAGCCTGATGGGGGCGACCCGTACCTCGGCCATGATCGCGCTTATTCTGGCTGGCGCTTCCTTCCTGTCGCTGTCCATGGGCTTTACCGGATTGCCCCGGGCACTGGCTGAATGGATTGCGGTTCTTGAATTAAGCCGCTTTGAATTGCTGATGGTGCTGCTGGTGTTCTACATCGTTCTTGGTTGTTTCCTTGACGGCATTTCTTCCGTGGTGCTGACCATGGCCGTGGTCGAGCCGATGATCCGGGCTGCCGGGATCGATGTCATCTGGTTCGGTATCTTCATCGTCGTCGTCATCGAAATGGCGCAAATCACCCCGCCCATCGGCTTTAACCTGTTTGTCATGCAAGGGATGACAAAACACGAAATGGGCTACATCTCAAAAGCCGCCATCCCGATGTTCCTGATTATGGTGCTGATGGTGTTTGTGCTGATTTTTTTCCCTGAACTGGCGACGTATCTGCCCGATAACATGAAAAATATCAATTCGACTTAGAGGATTCCATCTTGACGCGATCTCACAAGATTAAGTCCGGTCGTGTCCATCTCGTCGACTTGCCGGTTGAGGAAATTCATTCCCACGGTAGCGGTGACATTGGTTCAGTTAAGTCTGTTATTCTTGAATTGATCACCGATACCGGCATTACCGGTTGGGGCGAAGCGTCGCCGTGGCCGGTCTTCACCGGCACCCCGGAAGCCAATGCCAGTGCCTTAAAGGACTATTTCATTCCGGCCATCATCGACCGTTCGCCCTTTGATGTGGAAGTCCTGATGGCTGAAGCCGAAAAGACCGTCGTTCACTGCCAGGAAGCCAAGGCGGCGCTTGAAACGGCGCTTCTCGATATTCAGGGAAAAGCGCTTGGCCTGCCCATTCACGATTTGCTGGGTGGGCGTCACCGGGACAAGGTTGGCTTAAGTTTTTCCATTGCCAATCCGAATTTCGATGAAGAGCGGGTCAAGGTCGAACGCCTGTTTGACGAGGGCGTGCGTATTTTCAAACTGAAGACCGGTTTCAATGGCCATGACTTTGATTTGATGCGGGTCCAGTGGCTGCGCGAGAAATATGACGATCAGGTCGATCTTCGCATTGATTACAATCAGGGAATGAACGCCCACGAGGCGCTGCCGCGACTGCGTGATTTTGAAAGTTTCGGGTTGTCTTTTATCGAGCAGCCGGTCCCCCGCGATAATCTTGAGGCGATGTCCCACTTCACCGATGTCCTGACGACCCCGGTGATGGCCGATGAGTCGGTCTTTACGCCGCGTGAAGCCTATGTCGGCGGGCAAATGAGAGTGGCCAATATCTACAGCCTTAAGATTATGAAAAGTGGTGGCTTGCGGCGCGCTCTTGAGGTCGCCTCCATCGCCCGGGCGGCGGGTATTGGCGTTTACGGCGGCTGCATGTTTGAAACCGGCGTTGCTCACGCGGCAGGGGCCCACCTGATGGCGGCATTGCCTGAGCTTGATCTGGGCTGCGAGTTCTATATGGCCACGTATTATTTATGCGAGGATATTCTGACCCAGCCTTTCCCGGTTAAGGATGGCCATGTCCACATTCCGACGGGGCCGGGCCTTGGTATTGATGTTGATCGCAGCAAGCTTGAAAAGTACGCCTCCTAAACCTCTGGTAAATGAAGTGCCCATGTTCCAAGCCTTTCCGGAAATTGCCCTTGGCGTATATGCGATGGCCTTCGCCGTCGTTTTTTTTGCCGCCATCGTCCAAAGCGCCATTGGCATGGGCTTTGGGCAGGTCGCAGGGCCGCTTCTGTTGTTGATCAATGCGGATTTTGTCCCTGTTCCGATCATCATGATGGGGATGCTTGTGGCGACCATGAACGCGATCAAAGGCCGCAAACAGGTTGTTGTTGGGGAACTGGGCTTTTCCCTGGCTGGCCGGACTATTGGCTCTGTCGCGGCCGCTTGGGTGATGGTGTTGATGGTCGATAAGGAAGCCTTCTCCTTGTTGTTTGCGGGACTTATATTGCTCGCCGTCGGCCTTAGCCTCGGCAAGTGGCAACTGTTTCCAAACCCCAAAACATTGTTAATTGCGGGAACCGCTTCGGGTTTTATGGGCACCATAACCTCGGTCGGGGCGCCACCCATGGGGATCGTTTATCAACACAGCCCCGGACCCATGGTGCGCGCCACCCTGAACGCCTTTTTCGCTTTTGGAACGCTCGCCTCGCTTTGCGCGCTTGGCTGGTTTGGTCTTTTGCGTCAGGATCATCTGATGTTCGCCATAGCCTTAACACCTGCCTTGCTGCTTGGAATCTGGATTTCAAAACACCTGACGTCCTTTGTCGACAGGCGGTTTCGTAAACTGGTTCTGGGTGTTTGCATTGTTTCCTCACTGGCGGTCATTTGGGATGCGCTGGCATGATGTTTTTGCTGCGAACGATGGGGCGTCACGCCTCCCGGGTGCTGGTTGCAGGGGTGGTTCTGGGCCTGATGTTACCGGGTCTTGGCAACATTATTGGCGTGATGCTTCCACTGCTGGTGGTGATGTTGCTGGCGGTGGCGATGATGCGTGTCGATGTTCCGCAGGTATTGCTGCATTTGCGCCGCCCCTTCAGATTGGCGGCGGTGCTTGTTTTCTTCATGGCCGTAACACCTTTAGTCGTTCACCTGCTGGCCGGGTATTTCAATTTGTCACCGGCCCTTCATATGGGGCTGGTTCTTCTGGTTTGTGCGCCACCGCTTTCGGCAAACGCCAGTATGGCGGCCTTTCTCGGGCTAGATGACGCGCTTGTCCTTAATGTTACGATTGTTGGAACCTTGCTCGTACCTTTGAGCGCCCCGCTGCTGGCCGCAACACTGTTTGAAACCGCCATCGATCTTGACGTCGCCTCGATGTTTATGCGGCTTGCCCTCGCCACTGGCTTGTCACTGGGTTCGGCCTATGTATTACGTCGCGCTTTCGGGCGTCAGCGCATTGAGAGAAATTTCGATGTTCTCGATGGCATCTCGTCGCTTCTGATGGTGATTTTCGCCATCGTCGTCATGAACGGCATTGCCGTGACGGGCACACACGGATGGCCGCAGGTCGTCAGCGTTCTTGGCCTTGTCTTGCTGGTAAACTGGGGGATGCACGGCCTGTCGGCTTTGGGTTTCCACCTCTTCTGTGATCTGCGAAAGGCGACGTTTACACCCCAGGACGGGGCGATTTCACTGATGATGGGCAATCGCAACATGGCGCTGATTATGGCCGTGCTGCCAGCCGAATTGGCGGGATCTCTGCTGCTGTTTTTCGCTTTGTATCAGGTGCCCATATACCTGACCCCGATACTGGCAAAGCCGCTTTACGGGCGCTTGCTGTCAGGGCCTTCCAGATCGGCCAGTTGACGGTCAATGACCTCAAGCATTTGGCTGTAATCCATTTTATCATAATGACCCGGATAGACACATTGCACAGGAAGTGCGCGCATCCGTCGCAAGCTGGTGCAGTAAGCGTCCGGGTCGGGGGGTGGCCAGGCGTCGCCGTGCCTGCCGTCATACAGCATGTCACTGGTGAACAGGCTACCGGTGGCGGCTTCCCATATGACCAGCCCGCCGGGGGTTCGGCCCGCCGTATGCATGACCTCAAGGCTTCGGTTCCCAAGCTCGAACCTGTCGCCGTCCTCGACAAGCCGGGAAGGTTGGGCACCCGTCAGAGCATAATTTTCCAGCAGGTAACCTTGGTAAGGCAAAGCCCACAACGTCTGGTCGTTCAAATATCGATGGACCTCCGCCTGTTCGGCGTCAGGGGATAAGAGTTCGGGGGCGTCGAGCCTGTGGCAGGCGCGATCTGAAAACCCGTGCCAGCCACCCGAATGGTCATAGTAGCAATTGAGCGCTACCGCCGTAACCGGCTTTGCCGCAACGGCTTCGATCAAAGGGGCCGAGGGCACCATCCCGCAGCCGGTATCAATAGCCAAGTCACGCTCGCTGCCGCGGACCAGCCAGATGTCGCCAACGGCAAAGGTATCAATATGGGATTCCCGAAAGCGCAGGATGTTGTCGGCGCAGGGCTCGATGGAATACCAGACTTCTGCGACCGCTTTGCCCGTCATCTTAGCCAGGCACGAAGCGGTCGCGATGGGGCGGTTGCAGCTCTGTTTCCTCAAGCTCGCGGGCGTAACGGTGACCGGCGTAGACGGCGGCTGCAATAATCGCCGGGGCGTCACAGTCACCAATGCGCTGCACTGTTTGCGGTGCGCCGCTGGCGCCGGTTTCTTTAAGCTCAAGCAGTTCATGATAGAGCCCATCATTGGGCAGTCGCGCCGTGACCATAACCAGGGCGTCCGTGGCGATCGATTTTTCCCGGTCGCTATAGACGCAACGGGTCATCGCTTCTCTGCCATTAAAAGCCTCAAGGCCATGGGCGGTGACAATGTCGACACCCAACTCCATCAACTTGCTCTGGGTGCGTGATTGCTCGACGGTGTATTCGCCCCAGGCCGAGACCTTGTTCTCGGGCGTTACCAGCGTCACGCTGATCCCGGCGCTGGCCAGTTTTTCGGCGATCACCCCGCCCATATAGTAGTGATCGTCATCAAAAAGCACGACCCGGCCTTCGGGCAGGCGGCCGTCCATGATGTCATCGGGGGTGAACACCTTCTTCTTCGGCCCTAATGTGGTCAGGGCTTTCAGGTGGTGGCGACCGAAACCGTCGGCCCGCCAGTGTGCCCCTGTGGCGATGACCACGTGTTCGGCCTCGAAGGCCAATACGTCTTCGGCGGTAAGCTCGCTTTCCCGGTAAATTTCAACATTTGGCATTTTCTCGATTTGTTGCAGGCGGTAATCGCGAACCCGTGCCCATTCATTTAAACCCGGCAGGGCGGACTCGCGGCTGACCCGGCCACCCAGGTCGCGGGTTGCTTCGGCGACGGCCACTTCGTAACCACGCAGGCCAAGGGCGCGGGCGGCTTCAAGTCCTGACGGCCCGGCCCCGACAACAAGAACCTTGGCATTGGATGCCTTACTTTGAATTTTTTCAGGGTGCCAGCCGCGTCGCCATTCCTCGGACATGGTCGGGTTCTGGGTGCAGCGGATGGGAACGCTCTGACCATCACCTGAATAACAAATGTTGCAGCCGATGCATTCGCGAATATCTTCAAAGCGGCCTTCGCGAATTTTTGTCGGGATGAACGGATCGGCAATGGACGGGCGGGCGGCGCCAATGAAATCGACAATGCCGCGCTTGACTTGGGACAGCATGGCGTCAGGCGAGGTGAAGCGACCGACGGTGACAACCGGTTTCGTGGTCACCGACTTGACGAAAGACATATAGTCCTCGAGCGCCCCTTCCTTGGCGAAGCGCGAATGGCCCATTTCGTAGCTGTAGTCGTTGATGTTGATGTCCCACAGGTCGGGCAGTTCGGCCATTATTTCAAGCATCTCGCGGCTTTCGCCAGTGATCGGTACACCGTCCTCGCCGGTGGTTTCATCGGCGGAAAAACGTACCGCCACGGCGCAGGTGTCGCCGACCGCTTCTTTTGTTTCCTCGATCAGTTCACGAACCAGACGGACCCGGTTTTCCAGTGAGCCGCCGTATTCATCGGTGCGGGTGTTGGTTTCCGGTGACAGGAAATGCGACAGCAGATAGCCATGGGTGGCGTAGACGTAGACGACATCGAACCCGGCCTCCCTGGCGCGCAGGGCGGCCTGGCGGTGCCAAAGCCTGAGGTCGCGGATATCGGATTTGTCCATGGCCCGGGTCTGGTAGGGATTGCCGGCCAGATTGGGCATACTGGAAACATCCATGGAAACTTCACGGGAGAAAAGGTTGCTCGCCCGGCTGCCGCCATACCACAGTTCGGCCCCGGCCAATGCGCCATACTCGTGGACCTGCTCGGTCATCAGCGCGTGGGCCTTGATGTCGCCGTCGTCCCAAAGCGAGGCGTAAGGGAAGGGCAGGTCGTCGGACGTGGGGTGGATCGAGCAATATTCCGTATTGATCACGCCCCAACCGCCTTCTGCCTTGGTGGCCCGCAGTCCGGCCAGCATTTGCGGTCGCAACCAGCCCAGGCCGGTGCAATGGGGAACCTGATAGAAACGGTTCGGCGCTGTTACCGGGCCGATTTTGACGGGCTCGAATAACAGATCGTAGCGTTTGTCCTGCTCAGCCATTCCAGATGCCCTCCTTGCGGACATCATCCATGGCCATTTCAATACCCTTGCGCAGGATGCCGACCAGTTCATCAATCTGCTCAGGCGTGATGGTCAAGGGCGGCGACATTACGCACATGTTAATCATTGGCCGTACCATCAGCCCTAAGGACTGGCAGTGTTTGTCGATGCGATTGCCGATCTCGTAATCCATGACAAGCGGGTCTTTATGATCCTTACTGATGACGCATTCGACGCAGCCCATCAGGCCCATCCCCCGAACGTCGCCGACTATCGGGATGTCGAGCAGTTCAGCCAGGCGTTCCTGAAAATAGGGGCCAACCGTGCGGACGTTTTCGAACAGCTTTTCACGTTCCATGATTTCGATGTTCTTAAGGGCCGCGGCGCAGGCCACCGGATGGCCGGAATATGTGAAGCCGCTGGAGAAAACGGCGTCGCTGAATTCCTCGCTGCTGACCTGTGAGAGAACCCGCTCGTTTATCAGCACGGCGCCCAAAGGCTGGTAGCCCGATGTCAAACCCTTGGCCGAGGTGATGATGTCAGCATCGACATTGAATACGTCCTTGCTGGCGAAAAAATGCCCCAGCCGACCGAAGCCTGTGACCACTTCATCAGAGATGTAAAGAACATCGTGCTGGCGACAAACGCTTGCGCATTTGGCGTGATAGCCTTCTGGGGGCATGATCACGCCGCCGGAAGCCAGAATCGGTTCGGCGATGAAGGCGGCGACTTTATCCGCGCCGAGCTCAAGAATTTTATCTTCCAGGTCCCTGACCTTAGCCTCACAAAAATCTTCGACGCTCATGCCTTCGGGACGCCGGTAGGTGTTGGGGGAGGGCAGCAGATGGACGAAATTTTCCTCGAAATCCATATAGCTTTTGTCGCGTTCCTTACCCGAACACGAAGACGCGAGGAAGGTGCTGCCGTGATAGGCGTCATGACGGGAAATGATGTGCTTTTTTTGCGGTCGCCCCAGAACATTATTGAAAAACATGGTGAAGCGAAGGGCTGAATCGACCGCGGTCGAACCGCCGGTTGTGAAAAACACGTGGTTGAATCCATCCGGCGCGATGCTGACGATTTTATCGGCCAGTTCGGCCGCAGGAGCATTGGTCAGGCTCCACGGGCTGTAATAGGTCATGCGCCGGGCCTGTTCGGCAATCGCTTCGGCGATTTCGGCGCGACCATGGCCGACATTGACGCACCACATGCCGGCGGGGCCGTCAATCAAGCGGTTGCCGTCAGAATCATAAACGTAAATCCCGTCACCGCCGGTGATCACCGTGCGTTGCTGCTTGCCGGTCTTGGCAAGCTCTTCCCAAGGATGAATCCATTTATTGTCCTTGGCCTGCAAGTCTTTGGTATCGAAAGGAATATTGGGGATCATTTTTTGCTGCTTCTTCCCTGTGTTTGCCTATTGGTTCGGTTTTTATTAATCAGTCACGCTAAAATATTGATTGAACAGTCAATCAGGAATATTTATTAAGTCACTATAAGAACCAGTCAAATTGGAATCAATTGCATTTCATAAAATTCATATTAAACAAAGCATGGGTGCGTAATTGCTCATGCCTGAAGAAAATCTGTGATGATATTTTGACTGACCAGTCAGAAAAATTTTCTTGATAACCGGCTCTAATTGACTGATCATTAAGATGATAATAAATCGTAACGAGAATTCTTACGCCCCGTCAACAGGGTGCGTCCACAATAAACGACAATATCCAACAGGGAGAAATTCATGAAAAATATTATGATAGGTATCGTTGCATTGGTTGTCGGCGTCGCCGTCGGCTTTATGATGAACGATCAAGGTAAACGGGTGGCAAGTCTTGAAAGCGAGATTGCCGCACTGAATTCCCAGCTATCGGAAGCGCAAGCCGCACAAAAAGCCGAACAGGAAGCCGCACAGGCAATGGCTGAAGCCGCAGCGGCAATGGCTAAGGCGAAGTCGATGCCGCTGAAAGTCACCAACTGGGCAGAGTATATAGACGAAGAGAATCTTAAGAAATTTGAAGCCGAGTACGGTATCAAGGTTATTTATGATACCTACGAATCAGCCGAAGCGATTGATGCGAAACTGCTGGCGGGTGATACCGGCTATGATGTGATTTTACATGCTGCGGGTGATATGGCGCGCCTGATCAAAGCAGGCGGTATTTTGCAACCCCTGGATAAATCGAAAATTGATAACCTCAAGCATCTTGATCCGGCACTGATGTCCCAGATGGCATCGGATTGGGATCCGGGCAACAAATACTTCGTGCCGTTCATGTGGGGCACCCACGGGGTGACCTATAACAAGGAACTGGTGCTTGAGACCTATCCGGGTGCGCCAATCGGTTCCATGGATCTGATTTTTGATCCCGCCCATATCGAGAAAGTCGCGAAGTGCGGTGTCTCCATGCTTGATTCGCCAGGCGACGTTATTCCCATGGCTCTTGCCTCTATTGGCCTTGACCCCAACTCGACCAATCCGGACGATTACAAAAAAGTTGGCGAAATGCTTGCTAAAATCCGTCCCTTCATCAAGACGTTCGACAACTACGCCTACCAGAAGATGCCGCAGAAAGAGTTCTGTATTGCGGTGACGTGGGGCCCCGATGGCCTGCTCGCCATGTCCGGCGCCGCCGAAGCCAACACCGGCGTGGTGCTTGATTTCTTCCTGCCTGAAGGCCAGAACAAGGCGCAGCTGTGGATCGATGGCTGGATCATTCCGGCGGACGCAAAAAATGTTATCGGGGCACACCTGTTCCTCGATTTCTTCTCGCGTCCTGAAGTCGGAGCCGCCGATAGCAACTTCACCTGGTATGCGACGGCGAACAAGACGGGCAAGTCCATGGTCGATGAAGAAGTGACCTCCAGCCCGGCCGCGTTCCCGACCTCTGAACAGGTCGCGAAGATGTACACCACGATGGTGTTGCCACCGAAGATCGAGCGTCTTCAAACACGCACGTGGACCGACTTCAAAGCCGGCAACTAGACGATACGGGCATTTGACGGCGGCATTCCTGAACAGGGGTGCCGCCGTCGCTGCTTTTTTGACGGTTTCAAATGTATGAGGACCACCATGACCGGTGAACCGGAAGTCAGTGATACCCCTTGGCTCGAACAGGATGTTGAGCCGTTTATCAAAATCAGGGGTGTTACCAAGAAATTTGGCGAATTTACTGCCGTCGACAATGTTGATCTCGACATCTTTCAGGGCGAACTGTTTTGCCTGTTGGGGGGGTCGGGCTGCGGCAAGAGCACCCTGCTCAGAATGCTTTCAGGCTTTGAAACACCGACGTCCGGCACCATCACCATTGATGGAATGGACATGTCCAACGTGCCGCCCTATGAGCGCCCGACAAACATGATGTTCCAAAGCTATGCGCTTTTCCCCCATATGACGGTTGAAAATAACGTCGCGTTCGGCTTGAAGCAGGACAAAATACCTGCTGACGAAATCACCGGGCGGGTCGATGACATTCTCAAACTTGTCGAATTGCAGGATTACAAAAAACGAAAACCCCAACAGCTTTCAGGGGGGCAGAAACAGCGTGTGGCCCTCGCCCGGGCCCTGGTCAAGCAACCTAAACTGCTGCTTCTTGACGAACCGCTGGCGACGCTTGACAAGAAGCTGCGCGAGCAGACCCAGTTTGAATTGATGAATATTCAGGAACAAGTGGGCATCACCTTCGTCGTCGTCACCCACGATCAGGAAGAAGCGATGACCCTTTCGACCCGCATAGCGGTGATGAATGACGGTGAATTCATGCAGATTGGTACGCCGACTGAAATTTACGAATTTCCGGAAACCCGCTTCGTCGCTGATTTCATCGGTTCGGCAAATATGCTCGAGGGCAGGATTGTCGAGGACGGACCGGATCATGTCCGGGTCAAGACCGATGTTGGCGAGGTCTATATCGATCATGGTCAGTCGATTAGCGAAGGCAGCCGCGTCTGGGTAGCCATCCGGCCTGAAAAAATTCATCTCAGCAAAGAACTCGCAGTTGAACCGGGTCCCAATCAGGCGACAGGCATGGTCGATGATATTGGTTATCTGGGAAACACCTCGATTTACAAGGTCAGGCTGGAAAATGATCAGGTTATCGATGTTACCGCGCCCAATCAGGTCCGGCCCAAGAGCAGGTCACACAGCATAACCTGGGAAGAAAAAGTCTATCTTCACTGGCAGGCTTCAAGCGCGGTCTTGCTAAGAAAATGAACGAAACCCCGATCATTGCCGTTGTCGATCCTGCGCCTTCGCCTTTAAGGGCGTTGTCGCAGATGGCGCGGCGTATGCAAGCGGGTTGGCGATCTATCGTCGTTTTCATCCCTTACGTCTGGTTGCTGGTTTTCTTCCTGCTGCCGTTTTTCATCGTCGCCAAGATCAGTCTTGCCGAACTTGCCGTCGCCAGCCCACCGTTTACAGACATGATTGAATGGGCCGAAGACGGGGCCATGACCATTCGTATCGCCTTCGGCAACTTTTCATATATTTTAGAAGATGACCTGTATGCGAGGACCTACATCAATTCCGTGAAGATTTCCTCGATCTCGACCATTCTTTGCCTTTTCATTGGTTACCCGATTGCCTACGGCATCATTCGATCGGGCCCGGTGGCCAGAAAACTGCTGTTGTTTGCGATCATTCTGCCATTCTGGACGTCGTTCCTGCTGCGCGTTTATGCCTGGATGGGCTTGTTGGCGGACCGCGGGACGATCAACAATATCCTGATCTGGATGGGAATGATTGATGAACCGATCAGGATGATGTACTCGGAATTCGCGGTCTATATCGGCATTGTCTATACCTATCTGCCGTTCATGATCCTGCCCCTATACGCCAATATGGAGAAACTGGACGCCACCCTGAACGAAGTTGCCGCCGATCTGGGTTCGCGGCCAATGAACACGTTCTTCAAAATTACCTTGCCGCTGACAACACCGGGCATCGTCGCCGGTTCGCTTCTGGTTTTCATCCCGGCAACCGGTGAGTATGTGATTCCCGATTTGCTCGGCGGCGGTAATGTGCTGATGATCGGGCGTCTGCTTTACAACGAATTTTCCCGTAATGTCGATTGGCCGATCGCTTCTGCCGTCGCCATCATGTTGCTCTTCCTTCTGGTGTTACCGATGACCATCTATCAGTACTACCAGGGCAAAGCCATGGAGGAACAGTAACGCCATGTACGGTAAACGTTCAGGCTTCCTGACCTTCATGCTTGCCGCGGGCATGGCCTTTATCTATGTGCCGATGATCCTGCTGGTGATCTATTCGTTCAACTATTCAAAGCTGGTGCCGGTGTGGGGTGGCTGGTCGGTGCGCTGGTACGGGGTTTTGTTCGAATCCGAAGATGTCTGGAATGCCGTCGTTTTGAGCCTCAAAATCGCCGTTGTCAACGCCACCTTCGCGACGCTACTGGGAACCCTGGCCGGTCTCGCCATGGTGCGCTTTGGCCGCTTTAAGGGGCGCACCCTGTTCGGCGGTATGCTGGTCGCCCCGCTGGTCATGCCGGAGGTGATTACCGGGCTGTCGCTGCTGGTGTTATTCATAACGCTTAAACAACTGATCGGCTGGCCCACAGAGCGCGGATTTACCACCATTACCATCGCCCATATCACATTTTCACTGGCCTATGTCGCCGTCATTATCCAGTCCCGATTGTCGGGCATGGGTGAAACACTTGAAGAAGCCGCCCTTGATCTTGGCGCCAAGCCATTTCGCGTGTTGACCGATATAACCATGCCGCGCCTGGCCCCGGGTATGCTGGCCGGATGGCTGCTGGCCTTCACGTTATCCCTTGATGATCTGGTGATCGCCAGTTTCGTCACCGGTCCCGGTGCCAACACGCTGCCAATTTTGATCTTTTCGCGCATCCGGCTTGGCTTGCGCCCGGACATCAATGCCCTGGCGACGATTATCATTCTCGTCGTCGCCGTCGGGGTGGCCCTTGCAGCACTGATTATGTTCCGTCAGGAAAGACAGCAGCAGCGCGATATGCAAATTGTCGATCGGGAAATGCCATGAACCAGATTGCCAAAAAAAAGCCCGTAAATGGTCGGACCGCGACAAGGGAAGCGCGCCGCCAGCAATTGATCAATGCGACGATTGATTCTATTTCCAAGCGCGGATTTTCCGGCACCACCCTGGCGACGGTAACAAAAAGCGCCAAGCTGTCCCATGGCACTGTCAATTTTCATTTTGACAACAAAGAAGATCTTTACGGCCAGACACTGGGGTATCTGGCTCGTGAACACTACGATCACTGGTCATCAGCGATGACTGCGGCAGGGCCTAAACCCGCAGCCCAACTTGCCGCGATCATTGAAGTGGATTTTAAAAGCAGCATCTGTTCGACCAAAAAACTGGCCGTCTGGTTCGCCTTCTGGGGACAGGCCAAGCACCGGCCTACTTATCTGAAGATTCATAACACCTACGATGATCAACGCCGTGCTGAACTGGAACGCCTGTGCAAGGAACTGGCCCGTGAGCGCGACTATGCTCAAATCGATCCGACGGAAACAACACAAAACATCGAGGCGATGATTGACGGCCTGTGGTTGCAGCTTTTGTTGCATCCCCAAAAGCATCAACGAACGAAAGCCCGCAACAACTGTTTTAATTATCTGGCCCAGCTGTTTCCGAAACACTTCTCGCGCTGCGACTGATTTAACTGTTAGCGAAGCAGAGTACCTATAAATGACCCGCGATCCCCGTTACGACATCCTGTTTGAACCCGTGAAAATCGGCCCGGTCACGGCGAAGAACCGTTTTTATCAGGTGCCTCACTGCAACGGCATGGGCTTCAACCTGCCGCAGAGCCACGCCAAAATGCGTGAAATGAAGGCAGAGGGCGGTTGGGCGGTTATCAATACTGAAGAATGTATGATCCATCCCTCCTCGGACTATTCGCCAGATCCCCAGGCCCGCCTGTGGGATGGCTATGATGTGAAATGTCTGGGTCTTATGACCGACGCCATTCACCGGCACGGGGCGTTGGCCGGTGTCCAGTTGGCCCATCACGGGGTCAGTAGCCAAAATCTGTACTCGCGCCTCAAACCCATCGGACCATCATCCCAGACCGGTCTTATCGGGGTTCCGACCCAGACCCGGGGTATGGATAAATCCGATATCAGGGAATTCCGTCGCTGGCACCGAAATGCGGCGCTCAGGGCCAGGGAAGCCGAAGCCGATATTGTCTACGTCTATGCCGGTCACGATTTCACGCTGCTCATGCATTTCCTGCAAAAGCGCCGCAACCACCGCACCGATGAGTATGGCGGCAGCCTGGAAAACCGGGTCCGGCTGTTTCGCGAGGTTCTTGAGGACACCAAGGAGGCCGTCGGGGATCGCTGCGCTGTCGTCGTTCGCCTTGCCGTTGATGAACTTTTGGGCGAAGGCGGCATCACCAGTCAGGGTGAAGGCCGTGAAATTATCGAAATGCTGGCCGAGATTCCCGACCTTTGGGATGTCAATGTTTCGGATTGGGCCAATGATTCGCTGACCTCGCGCTTTGGCGAGGAAGGCAGTCAGGAATCCTACATCTCTTTCGTCAAATCCGTGACCACGAAACCGGTCGTCGGTGTTGGCTGGTTCACCTCCCCGGACACCATGGCCAGCCAGGTCAAACGCGGCGTACTGGATATGATTGGCGCGGCGCGGCCATCCATCGCCGATCCGTTTTTGCCCCGCAAAATAGAAGAGGGCAGGGCCGATGAAATTCGCGAATGTATCGGCTGCAATATCTGTGTCGCCGGTCAGCATACCTTTACGCCCATGCGCTGTACCCAGAACCCGACCATGGGAGAGGAATGGCGACGCGGCTGGCACCCGGAGAACATCGATGCGAAGGGTTCGGAGCATAGTGTTCTGATCGTCGGGGCCGGACCGTCAGGACTTGAGGCAGCGCGTGCCCTTGGTCAGCGCGGATATCAGGTGGCGCTGGCCGAAGCGACAACCGAACTTGGCGGCAGGGTGTCATGGGAAAGCAGCCTGCCGGGTCTTAGCGCCTGGGCCCGCGTTCGCGACTGGCGGACCGGTCGCCTTCAGGAAATGGCCAATGTGGATGTCTACTTTGATAGCGAGCTAAGCCCGGAAAATATCCTTGAGTTCGGTTTTGATCACGTCATCATCGCCACCGGCGCACGCTGGCGTAAAGATGGCGTCGGTAGCAGCAATGACGCGCCGGTCACCGGCAGCGACAGCAGCATTGTCTTCACACCGGAGGATATCGTTGCCGGTGCCGATGTTTCAGGTCCGGTCGTCGTTTTTGATGATGATAATTTTTACATGGGCGGGGTGGTCGCCGAGAAATTGTGCCTGGATGGTCACCAGGTCACTTATGTGACCACCGCGGCGTGCGTTTCCTCGTGGACGGAGAACACCTTGGAACAACACCGTATTCAGGCGCGACTGCTCGAATTGGATATCGACATTATCGTCAGCCACAACCTGAAGGCAATTGCAGAAGGCCAGGTTGAACTGGCCTGTATCTATTCTTCGCGCAGCCGCACCCTTGCTGCTGGCGGTGTTGTCATGGTCACCTCACGTAAACCCAACAACGAGCTTTATCTGGCCTTGCACGATGATGCGGATAAACTGCAAGCTGCCGATATTAAATCTGTTCAGGCAATTGGCGATTGCGATGCCCCGGCGACCATCGCCATCGCGGTCTATGATGGCCACCGGGCGGCCCGCGAGATGGATAATCCCCCGGCCAATCCGGACATGCCGTTTCGTCGTGAATATATTGAACTGGACGACGCAGTGTAGCATTCTGGCGAACCATTAGGTTTTGGTTCCTCTTGTGCTGGGCTTGGGCGATGTTTCTAAGTGTTTTTGAAATCTTTAAAGTCGGTATCGGGCCTTCATCCTCCCATACCATGGGGCCGATGACGGCGGCGACGCGGTTTCTTGAAGCCTTGAGTGGCCGGGAAGACAATTCATCTGCAGCAGGTATCAAGGTCACCCTGCATGGCTCGCTGGCCTTTACCGGAAAGGGTCATGCGACAGACCGGGCGGTGGCCCTTGGCTTGCTCGGCTATACACCGGACAACATTGACTATAAAAAAGCCGAACAGGATTTAAGCGCGCTAAACGCCAGCCATACGCTGCATCCCGAGGATTTGCCACAGCTGCACTTTAATCCGGACGAGCACATCGTCTTCGATTATGGCCCGGCGCTGCCCGGTCATCCCAATGGTTTGCTGTTTGAGACTTTGGGGCCGGATGGGACGCCTGATTTTTCTGAAACCTACTATTCCATCGGCGGCGGCTTTGTTGTTACTGCCGCCGAACATGAGGCGCCGCCAATCCTGACTGTTGAACAGGAAAAAATCTGGCCCTATCCATTCGATACGGCGGCCTCCATGATTGAGATGGCCCGCAAAAGCGGCAGCAGCATTGCAGAAATGAAACGCGCCAACGAACGTGTCGTCAGATCGCCTGAAGACCTCGACGCCGGTCTGTCCCGCATATGGGAGACGATGAACGACTGTATCGGCCAGGGACTTGCCCATGAAGGCGAATTGCCCGGCTCCCTCCGTGTGAAACGCCGGGCCAAGAAAATCTTTGATCAGCTAAACGCCGCCCACGAATTAAACAGCCGCCAGCCCCATGAAGTTTTTGACTGGCTCAACGTTTACGCCATGGCGGTTAACGAAGAAAACGCGGCAGGGGGCGTTGTTGTCACCGCCCCGACGAACGGCGCTGCCGGTGTTATCCCGGCTGTCATTCGCTATTATCTTGATCACTGCATCGATCCGGAACCTGACAATATTCCCGAATTTTTACTGACCGCCGCCGCAATCGGCGGCCTGATCAAGCACAACGCCTCGATCTCTGGTGCTGAAACCGGCTGCCAGGGCGAGGTCGGTTCGGCATCGGCGATGGCTGCTGCAGGTTTGTGCGCGGTTTTGGGGGGCTCGCCCGAAAAGGTCGAAAACGCCGCCGAAATTGCCCTTGAACACCATCTGGGAATGACCTGCGACCCGGTTGCCGGGTTGGTTCAGGTGCCGTGCATTGAGCGAAACGGCATGGGGGCGACGAAGGCCGTCGCCGCGGCCTCGCTTGCCCTGCGCGGTGACGGCAGCCATTTTATGCCACTGGATAATTGCATCGAGGCGATGCGCCAGATTGGCGCTGAAATGAGCGAGAATTTCAGGGAAACCAGTCTTGGCGGCCTGGCTGTCAATGTTCCTGAGTGCTAAACACCCGGACAATCAGTAAAACGGGCGTGTTCGACTGATGTCGGGTAACGGCGGCAGACCTGCGGCCGCCATGGGTAGATGCGGCAGTAGTATTGATCCCGGCCGGGGTATTTTTTGATCCACACACAACGTGTTGTTTTCGCCTCGCCTTCAACGTTTCGGCCCATCTCACCAATGGTGCCGTTGAGGCGGACAAATTCCAGAATATGCGGCGCCTGATCTTGCCACAGGGCTATATCGTCTTCTGTGACCTGCAGCCGCGCTGCCCCTTCCAGGCAACACGTACCGCAACTGGTGCACCGAAATCCCGGAATATCGTCCATAACCAAAAGCATACACCCTTAGTGTAGTTATTTGCAGTGGCTAACGATCTGGTCGATATGACGCGGATCGGTCCCGCAACAGCCACCAAGAACGTTGATGTGTTTTTGACGTCTCCGGATATCCCTGAATTGTTCGGCCAGTTCGACCGGGTTTCCATCATCCAGTTCCACAGATTCATCCAGTTCAGCGTGACTCTTACATGATGCGTTGGCGCTAATGCCGCGGATCCGCAGCAGCCAGTCTTCATCAGAATCCAGCAAGTGCTGGAAATGGGTCGGATGGGCGCAATTGATCATGTAGTAAACTGGCGCATTATCGGTTGCGGCGTCGACTTCGGCAATCGCCTCCTTCAGGGATTGGCCTGTCGGAAGCACTCCATCTGTTTCGACGGTGAATGAAATCATCACCGGCATGTCTTCGGCCATAGCGGCGCGGGTCACGCCAATGGCTTCACCGGTGTTGGTCATGGTCATGGCGCCAATCAGGTCGGCACCGGCCCGGCACAAGGCGGCGATTTGTGGTGCGTGATACTGCTGTGCCTGATCGGCGTCCATGAGTTCGCCAGCCACGTAACCGTCACCACGCGGCCCCAGTCCACCGCTGATGACGACGGGGGTCGCCTCGTTTTGATAGTCCTTGCGGACCTCCATCAGCAGGGAGACGGCTTCCTCGTTTACCGCGCCAAGGGCCGCTTTGGAATAACCCATCTTGTCGCCCCAGTCCGAATTGGCGCGCCAGGTCGGGGTTTCAAGAACACAACCGACGCCATGGTCGCGGGCGATGGCGGCGTAACTTGAGAATTGCTTGCGCAGGGCTTCCTTACCGTCAATCTCACGCAGCAAATCGAAAGTAGCAAAATTAGGCAAATCAATGCCTTCGTGAAATATCAGCGCGGTTTCAATGCTACCGTCGGTGAGGAACAATCCTCCATCAAGTTGCGGCAGGCTGTTTCTGAACTCAGTCATCGTTTTTTTCCTTTAAGGTTAAGTGATCCGGAAAATGAACGTTTGAGCCTGTAAAAAATAGAGAACCCATGGTACAGGGCGGGGTATTTTTAAAAAAAACAATTAATTCAATCCAGTAGAGGCTTTTTTCGGGTGCGTAAGCAACCATGAAATTGAGGCTTTTCTGGCCTAGGTGTACTTGTGGTACAGTAACCAATGGCTGAATTACAAAGACGCAAGGGGTCGGAAACCCGAAACCAGATTCTATCGTTCGCTGAAACGGCGGTGCTTGAGAAGGGCTTCGCCGGAACCTCCATCGACGAACTGATCGCCGCTGTCGGTATTACCAAAAGCGGCTTCTTCTATCATTTCAAAGACAAGAACGCCTTGGCCAAAGCGCTTTTGCAGCATTACCTTGACCGGGAAGAGGCGATCTTCGACGAGTTGTTCGAGCGGGCCGATGACTTGAACGACGACCCTTTGCACGGGTTTCTTGTCTTCCTGAAATTGTTTGCCGAAGTACTGGCTGACCTGCCTGAAACACATCCGGGCTGTCTGGTTTCAGCCTTTTGTTATCAGGACCAGTTGTTCAATCGTGAAATTCGTGAACTGAATGCCGCCGGTGTCTTGCGCTGGCGAGAACGGTTTAATGATCGTCTGGAACTGATTGCCCGGCACTATCCGCCAAAAATGGAAATCGAAATGTCCGAACTGGCCGATATGGTTTCCGGCATTGTCGAAGGGGGCATCGTTATTTCAAGGTCTGTTCGCGACAAGGATGTGCTACCCCAGCAGGTCCTGCTTCTGCGGCGCTTTGTTCGCAGGGTCTTTTTAGATAGTTAAGCCTCAACCCCCTCAATGCCGACCAGAACCATGTCGCTGACCGGCAGGCGTATGGCGCGTACTTCCTGGTAAGCAGGGTCATTGTAAAAGCGTTCGCATGAGGCTTTGTCGGGGAAGCGGATCAGAACCATCCTGCGGGGGCTGAAGTAATCGCCTTCCAGGACCTTGAAGTCACCGCCCCGAACCAGATATTGCCCGCCATAACTTTCAACAAGCGGTTTGGCCTGCTCCATGTATTTTTTGTACGCGTCCATATCATCGATGCTGACATCGGCGATCAGGTAATAGGGGGTCATTTGATTTATCCTTTAATCAGCATAATGGCAGGTGCCGCCGGTTAGTGTTTCATCGCTGCTTTTCAGGGTCACCCACAAGCTCCAACCTTGTTCGAGTATGCTTTCTACACCCGAACCGGCAGGCGGGCAAACCTGGTTGAGGACGGCAACCCGGGCGATGCGTTTCATGGCGTGGATGGCGGCAATGTGATCGGGGTCGGTTATCAGGATTTCGATGCCGATCTGCGAGGTCTTGGTTTGTTTGACCGCCGTCAGCACCCATGTATCCTGGGGTAAGTGGTTGTAGACGTAGTTATCGATCCAGCCGATGTGCTCGTTGACATTGCCACCGGCGACTTGTTCTTTTGGTGATCCCAGATAAATTCCCAGTGGTACCAGCACCCCCAGCGCAACAACCAGTATCGACACCAACGTGTTGTTGCGGTGGATGAAGTCGCCAACCGCGCTGCCCCGCCGATTGACTTTCTTTTTCGGGTTGCCCTTTTTCTTTTTCGCCGCCTTTTTCTGGACGTAGGCGGCGGCTTTTTTGATGCGGTCGTCTTTGACTTTCCTGAGCATTTGCTGGACGCCGCTCTTCATGGTCGCCAGGCGTTCGCCGTCGGCATCTTCGGGGATCAGTTTATTAAGATAAACCATCACCTTGCTGATGATCTTGGTGTCAGGTTTACGTGTGAAAATTGCCTGGATGATGTTTACGGCGCGTTCTTTGAGTTGCTCAGGCGAGGTCGATGTCAGAACAAGCGCGATCAGTCCTGCTTCTTCATCTTCAAACAGGGTCTCCCAGTCTGTCGTGCCATCGTCAGTTTTAGGCCAATCACTTTTCTCAGGTATCGGCATGCCCCAACCTTTCATCGGTCAGGGTCAGTATAAACCATCAAACGGGCTGGTTCTAGCTGAACGCAAAATGAACCGGGCCTGAAGCCAATATGAATGGACGCTTCAGGATTAATTCAGCGGCCTTTTGACAATATGGTCCTCATCGAACGCAGATATTTTTAAGGCGCTCGGTATCAGAATTGAAAATAAAATTCAGGAATGGTTAGGCCGTAAAATGTTTTCAGTCGAAGTCGTCTATTTAAGCAGTTACGCTGTTGTACTGGGAAGCAGTGCACTGACGATCATCATTGCCAAACGTGCAGAAAAGGCAAAATACAAGATCAATCGCACCTAGGCTGTTAATAGTCTTCCCAGCTTTCCATCTTTTTGCTCTTTTTGCCATCCTGGACAACGTCGTCGAACATACCCTTACTTGAAGCTTTCCCTTCTTTCATGGCGTACATATCACTGTCTTCCCACTCACCGCCATCACCGCCATGATCCACATAGGCGTCCTGCTTGAAGAATTTTTCCTTCTCGGCCTTCTTTTTTGACTTCCCTTTTCCGGCTTTGTCTTTCTTGCCGAAACCCATCAATCGCAAAACCAGACCGACAAGCAAAACAAGGGCAACGACAAAGCCAAGTTTCAAAAGGCCCGCATATTCTTCCATTTATTCCTCCAAGGAATCCGGCCCAGGTTTTGGACAGGGAAAACAACAATTAAAAAAGGGCTCTTCGACGTTGGAAGTGGAATTCAAGAAGTCATGTAGGGCGTAATCAGCTATCCTCTGTCATCATTTGCGACATCGGAGGGACAGGCAATGGATGCTCAGGATGTATTGGCTCTTGGCCTCGGGGTTACGCCACCAT